>JAPOYW010000568.1 GCA_026706425.1 Gammaproteobacteria bacterium | reverse complement strand
CGTTGATGCCGATGATCCCCTCGGCCGTCGGCAGCATGCAGCACGTACCGGCACCCGCACCTACGCTGGAATAGCGCTCCGGGACGATGCCCCGGTACTCGTAGAGCATCGTCGGAATCTGCGCACCGGCAAGCACCGCTTGCTGCACGCTCACGTCGATGTGGTCGCCGCATCCGTGGCGCATGCGACCGAGCACGGCGAGTTGCGTGGCGGCGGCTGCGAACGCGCCGGCCAGGGTCTCCGAGATGGCACCGCCGACCTGCAGCGGCTCGCCGTCCGGCAAGCCGCACAGATGGGTCCAGCCGCCGACCGCGCAGGAGACCAAGTGCGATGACTGGTAGTCGGAATGGGGCCCGAAGGACCCGAATCCCGAGATCGTGGTGAGAACCACCTCGGGATTCCAGCGTCGAAGCGCGTCGTAGCCGATACCCCGGGCATCGAGAGACTCTGCGGTCTCGCCCGCCACGACCACGTCGAAGCGTTGCACCAGCGCCGCGAGTTGCTCTTGGCCTCGCGCCGAATCGAGGTCGAGTACCACGCTGCGCTTGCTGGTGTTCAGGAAGAAAAACGCCGCACTAGCCTCGCACCGGGTCAGGCTGCCCTCGGTCCCGTCCGGAAACGGGCCGATCCCGCGGGTCTCGTCACCCGTTCCAGAGCGTTCCACCTTCACGACATCGGCGCCGAGGTCACCCAAGAGCTTTGCGCAGAACGGCGCGGCGATGCCCTCCGAGATGTCGAGAACGCGGACGCCGGCGAGTGGCGACGGGCGGGTCATGGGCTCGTCTTGGCGCGAGTTCGGCTGATCATCGAAAACGGGATGCGACCCTCATCTCCAGCGGATGATGAACACAATCTATCGCATTCGCCGACCTCGATGGGTCGCTTTTGACGATCAGGCCTCACCCTATGCGCGGATGACGTTGGGTATGCTGGCCGCTGTCACCTCATCGAGAACTCCTGCGCATGGCAGACGCTCCCGCAGCAGCGTCGCCCGTGGACGGTGCCGACCGGGTGCCGTGGTCGACCGTCTTCGCCTACGGCGTGCCGGCCGTCGGCGCCGGCTACATGTACCTGCTGATCGGCCTGTACGTGATGAAGTTCTCCACCGACGTGCTGCTGATCTCGCCGCTCGTCATGGGGCTCATCTTCAGCGCCTCGCGGGTATGGGATGCGGTGTCGGATCCGCTGGTCGGCTACCTTTCCGATCGCACGCGTTCGGTGTTCGGCCGGCGGCGCACCTGGATGGCGGCGAGTGTGGTGCCGATCTCGGCGACGTTCGTGATGATCTTCGCGCCGCCCACCGGCCTCTCGGCGACGGGCCTCGTGATCTGGATGGCGGTTGCCATCATCGGCTTCTACTCGGTGATGACCGCTTTCTTCGTCCCCCACCTGTCCCTAGGCGCCGAACTGTCCACCAACTACCACGAGCGCAGCCGGCTGTTCGGCTTCCGCCACGGTTTCTACACCGTCGGGTCGATCCTGTCCCTCCTCACCATGCAGATCCTGATCGGCGCCGAGGCGGAAGGTCCGGGCGCGGCACGACAAAGCGCCTTCGGGACCTCGCTTCCGGCGTGCCTGTTCATGGCGTTGATGATCGTGTTCGCCGTCGCCAAACTGCGCGAACGGCCGGAGTTCCAGGGGCGCGTCAACGCCAACCCGCTGCGCGCCTTCGCAGACGTGTGGCGCAACCACCATGCGCGATTGCTCATCATCGTCACGCTGATCGAGAACATCGGCTCCGCCGCCATCGGCGTCCTCACCCTCTACGTGGCGCAATACGTGGTCGGCGCACCGCACATGGCACCCCTCGTCATCCTCTTCTACATGATCCCGTCGGCCTTCTCGGTGCCGCTGTGGATCCCGCTGTCGCGACGAATCGGCAAGGTGCGGCTGTGGATGTACTCCATGCTCGGGACCGGCTTCTCGTTCGGGGCGATGTTCCTGTTGCCGTTCATGCCGATGGAGCTACGACTGCCGTGGATCTTCGTGTTCGCGGTGTTCGCGGGCCTCGCCGCCGGCTGCGGCGGCACCATCGGGCCGTCGGTGCAGGGCGACGTCATCGACTACGACGAACTGCGCACCGGCGAGCGCAAGGAGGGTTCCTACTTCGCGGCGTGGAACTTCGTCTACAAGAGCGCCATCGGCGTGATGCTGGCGCTGACGGGATTCGTCCTCGAGCTATCCGGCTTCGTACCGAACCAGCCGCAGACCATGACCACGCAACTCTGGATGGTGGGCCTCTACGGAATCTTTCCGCTGGTCTGCTACACCGTTGGCGCGATCCTGTTTTCGCGGTTCAAACTGGACGAAGCGGCATACCGGCAGATTCGGGCGGAGTTGGACGCGAACCCTCGGACAACCTCCCCCAGGACGCCACAAGGGCGTCCCCAAGGGCGTCCCCTACGCCGGACCGGCGGACGCTCGTAGGCGCGACCCTAACACGCCCGTTAGGGCGGCGGGCACCCGAGAACAACGTCGGTTCACGGCGGACGCTGCGGGTGGGAGTCGCGCATCGGCGAAAGCAGAGAAACACAGGATGCTGGGCAAATGTACACTGTTGCGCTGCGGGCGCAACTTGTGGAGATTCCGACGTGCGTGTTTCAAGTCGAAAAGCACCTTGGCGATGCCGGGGTGCCTGCCGAATACAAAAGCCTCTGGTGAATAGGCGGGGTTTCGCTTTTCGACAGTGGAACACGCACAGCCCGGCTCTTTGGGCTGGGTAACCAAACGCCAAGGGGGTGGACTTCGAAATGAACCGCTTTTGCCACCATCTGGTTGCCACGACGGCAGTCTTCTTGGGCTGTGTCGCGCTCGGCGACCACCACGGCCCGGATCCGACCGTTCATGAAAACCGGATCGACACCACGCCGATCGTCGAGAGGAATCCCTTTCACGACAACGCAAAGATGGTGCCCGCGAGCTTTGCGGAAACCGTTCGCCTGAGGATGCGTTCGATAGCGAGACACGACGGCTTCGACAGGCTCGGCTTCGACCCTGGCGACGCCGACGTTCTCCGCGAGGTCGCCCGCATCGACACCGGCGCCGTTCGCACCGCTGCGCGTGCTGAGGCGGCGCAACTCCTGGTCGAAATGTGCTCGCTGCCGGGAGACGCGGTTCTCAAGCGCGGCCTCCTGTTCGCCGAGTTCGATAGAAAGGTGACCGCCTCGGTCCCTGCCGCAATCGCGGAGAAACTGGCCGAATTGACCCCCAAGGGGGCGGCAACATTGGCAGGATTGATCGGAAAGGACCGCGCTCGCAGGCTGGCTCACGGCGTCGAAGCTGCGGCGCTGGCGTTCGAGGACCGCGAATACATGGCGGAGTTTACCGCCGCGTTGTGCGAGAAGGAGGGACTCTAAAATGGCCGTTTTGAGACGTTGCGCCGCAGCGGTAGGCTGCCTTGTGGGACTGTACGCCACCGCGTGGCCTATAGATTTTTCGGTTGATTGCTACGACGCCGACTGGGGATGGTGGGCCCACGAGCACGAGACTGCCGTTGTCTGCGAGTACGACTGGTATACATCGCCGTTGCAGCCGGGCAAGGCGACGAGCACAGCCAAGTACGTGCGCTTTAGGTGGGATGCGTCGTGCTCCATGCCCGGCTTTGATCCGGACGATTGGAACACCCCCGAATCCGTCGTCGGTCGGGAATACGAGACACCGCTACGAGACAACCGGTTCGGAGGCGGCAACACAAACACGGACTTCACGCACGCCACAGAACGCGGCGGCGAAAACCCATCGTTCTTCCGCGCTGGGGACATCGAGCCCGAATACGGTTTGCCGGGTCCCTGCCTGTGGTGGTATGGCGAGAAGTGGGCATGCGAGACCACAATGGAGGTCTTCTTGGGGATAACTCGGGTTGTCCTTGGTCCAAGAGGCCGAATTAGTGTGGAAACCACTACCTTTTACCCGGAAGGTGCCTTCCCCCTCCAATACAGTAACGTATGCACGGCGGGCTGCTAAAGAGCCAGGCTCTTACTCTCGCAAGTCGTACACACAACTCGCATCGGCGTAAGCGGACTGTCCGGGAACTCCGAGCGACCCGCCCGGAAGGTCACAACGTCGACCAACGCATCAGGTAGATGCGATGTTGCCAAATCGTGCCGGTCGGCGCCGACGTCAATGCGACGGTGCGCAACAATAGGCTCGCCCCGACGCGTTCCGTTGCCGTTCGGCCCAAGTTACATCCGGTCCACGGTCTCGATGCCGAGCAGGTCGAGTCCCCGCGACAGCGTCGAGGCCGTTTGTCGGCAGAGCAGGAGCCGGTCGTTTCGGACGTCGCTGTCTAGCACCGGGCAGCGCTCGTAGAAGCGCATGAAGGCCGCGGCGAGATCGTAGAGATAGGTGCACAGATGGTGCGGCATGACGGTCGTCGCGACCTGTTCCAGAGCCTCTTGGAAGCGGGCGATCTGCAACGCCAGCGCATGCTCTTCGACCTCGCGGATCGTCGGCTTGCCCGTCAACGCGGCGGCGTCGACCTGGCCGCGCTGGAAGAGGCTCTGAATGCGCGCGAAGGCGTACTGGAGATAAGGCGCCGTGTTGCCTTCGAGCGACATCATGGCGTCCCAGTCGAATACATAGTCGCCGGTGCGGTTCTTCGAGAGGTCCGCGTACTTGACGGCCCCGATGCCCACGGCGCGCGCCACCCGGTCCATCTCCTTGCCGTCGAGTTCCGGATTCTTCGCCTCGACCAGCCGTCGCGCCCTGACAGTCGCCTCGTCGAGGAAGTCGAGCAGGCGCGTTCCGCTGCCTTCGCGGGTCTTGAACGGCCGGCCGTCGTTGCCGAGCATCATGCCGAACCGGTGATGTTCCAACGATGCGCCCGCGTCGTAGGCGGCGCGCTTGGCGAGGGCGAACAACTGCTTGAAGTGCAGGCTCTGCCGGGCGTCGACGACGTAGAGCACCCGTTTGGCGTGCAACGTCTGTGTCCGATACCGGACGGCGGCCAAGTCTGTCGAGTGGTACAGGTAGCCGCCGTCCGACTTGCGCACGATGATGGGCGCGACCCTCCCGTCCGTTTCCTTGAACTCGGGCAGGAAGGCACACAACGCCCCGTCGTCCTCGACGACAAGCCCCTTCGCGTCCAGGTCGGCGACGATGCCGTCGAGGTCGTCTCGGTAGGCGCTCTCACCACGTACGTGTCCGGGGTTGAGGCCCACGCCGAGACGGTCGTAGACGGCCTGGCAATGGGACATCGAGATGTCGATGTAGCGCTGCCAACGCTCAAGCGTCGCGGGGTCGCCGCCTTGCAGATCGACGACGACCCGACGCGCCCGGTCGGCGAATGCCGGGTCGCTGGTAAAGCGTTCGCTCGCCTCGGTATAAAACCGTTCGAGGTCCCCAAGTGCGTCGCTGTCCTCCCCGATGTCGTTGAGATGGGCGACCAGGCGACCGAAACCGGTACCCCAATCACCGACGTGGTTCTGGCGGATCACGTCGTAGCCAAGGGCGTCGAGGATCCGTGCCACGGCATCGCCGATGATGGTGCTGCGCAGGTGGTGGACCTGCATTTCCTTGGCGAGGTTCGGGTGCGAATAGTCGATGACGACCCGCTCGCCACTACCGACCGGTTCTATCCGACTATCGGCAAGCGCTTCGGACAGGCAGTCGTCGTCGATGGTCAGGCTGATGAAACCGGGTCCCGTGACTTCGCAGCGTGCCGCGATGCCCGAGAGATCGGCGGCCGCGGCCACCCGCGACGCCAGGTCGCGGGGTTTCATCCCGAGACGCTTCGCCGCCGCCAAGGCACCGTTCGCCTGGTAGTCGCCGAATTCCGGCCGCGTGGCCGGACCCACGATGGCCGGGGCGTCGCCGGCACCCGCCTCCTGGAGCGCGGCTTGGAGGCGTTCGCCGAGCAATGTCCTCAAATTCACTCGGGAACCACGTCCTCGGCTTGCCAACCGCGCTCGCGTTCCACGGCGACGAAACTCACCGACTGGCCGTCGTCGAGGCTTGGCCGCTCTCCGTCTTGGCGTCGAATGGAGCGGTGGTGGACGAAGATCTCGTCCCCGTTCTCACGCCGAACGAAACCGTAGCCCTTGGTTCTGTCGAACCACTTGACCTCGCCGTTCTCGCGTTCGGCATCCGGGGGAAGGCTGGGCTGGCGCTGGCGACGACGCGGCGTGCGTTTGCGAGGGGGGCGTTCGACGGATGCGGGCTGCGGCTGGCGGGCCCGGAACCGCGCGGTGGCCACGGCAGTCACAGTGCCGACGACGAAGAACATCGCCATCAGCACAAGGTATTTTTCCTCCAGCAGCCGGAAATAGAGCTCCGTGGCAACGACGGCGCAGAGCGCGGCGACGACAACGGTGGTGACGATGGCTTTCATGGATCTTCTTCTCGATTGAACGGTGATCAACCGACCACCTCGACGTCCGCACCCCTTCCCAAGGACCGCGAACGGCATCATAGCTCAATCCTTCGGTTCGACGCGCCGGATCGTCTCGATGACGATGGGTTCGTTGGGCACATTCGGCATTCCGGCCACCGTGCCGGTCTCGACCAGCTCGATCCGCTCGGCCACCTCCATTCCCTCGGTCACGGCGCCGAATACGGTATAGCCCGACCGATCCGGCGTGGCATCGAGCGACGTGTTGTCCTTCATGTTGATGTAGAACTGCGCGCCTGCGGAGTCGGGATCGCTGGTTCGCGCCATCGCAATGGTCCCCCGCGTGTTGCTGAGGCCGTTCGCAGACTCGTTGACCACGGTCTTCGGCGCCTCGCGATAGTTCATGTCGACGTCGAATCCGCCCGCCTGGATCACGAAGGTGAACATCACCCGGTGGAAGATCAGGCCGTCGTAGAAGCTCTCGTCGACTCGCTCGAGGAAGTTGCGGACCGTGTTCGGTGCCTTGGAGGGCATGAGTTCCACGGTCATCGTCCCGACGTCGGTGACGATCTCCACGTTGACATGGTCTTCTTCCGCGGCAACGCCCGCAGCGTCTTCTTCCGCGGCGACGCCCGCAGCGGCCAGGGCGAGGGCGCAGGTGAGGGAAACCGCTCTTGTCATGGTT
>JAPOYW010000021.1 GCA_026706425.1 Gammaproteobacteria bacterium | reverse complement strand
CGGTCCCGGACCCGCGCCTCGACCGCGTCGCCGAGATCGCCAAGCAGGAGCGCGTCGTGCCCAGCGCCATGGAGTTCGTCGACATCGCCGGGCTGGTGGCCGGCGCCGCCAACGGCGAAGGGCTAGGCAACCAGTTCCTGGCCCACATCCGCGAAACCGACGCCGTCGCCCATGTGGTGCGTTGTTTCGAGGACGAAAACGTCGCCCACGTCACGGGCAGCGTCGACCCCGGGGGGGACATCGACATCATCGACCTCGAACTCGCCCTGGCCGATCTGGAGACGGCCGAACGGGTCTACGACAGGAACCGGCGCATCGCCAACGCGGGCGACAAGGACGCCCGTCGGCTGGTCGCCGTCCTCGACCGGGTGCGTTCCGGCCTCGAAGCCGGCAAACCGGTCCGCGCAATGGGACTCGCAGACCATGAGCTCGGGCTGCTTCGCGAGTGCCACTTCATTACCCAGAAACCGGTGATGTACGTGGCGAACGTCGCCGAGGACGGCTTCGAGGACAACCCGATGCTCAACGCCGTGGCTACGCGCGCGGCGTTGGAAGGTGCCGCCGTGGTGCCGGTGTGCGCCAAGATCGAAGCCGAGATCAGCGAACTGGACGCCGCCGACCGGGCCGAGTTCCTCGACGACCTCGGCCTCGACGAACCCGGCCTGGATCGGGTTGTCCGTGCGGGGTATCGGCTTCTCGGTCTGCACCACTACTTCACGGCGGGTCCGAAGGAAGCCCGGGCATGGACCGTGCCGGCGGGAACCCTTGCGCCCCAGGCGGCGGGCGTCATCCACACGGACTTCGAACGCGGCTTCATCCGTGCGGAGGTGGTCTCGTACGACGACTACGTCGCCCACGGCGGCGAGAACGGCGCCCGGGAAGCCGGGAGACGAAGACTGGAGGGCAGGGACTACGTCGTCCGGGACGGCGACGTCATCCACTTCCGCTTCAACGTGTGACTCTAGGGCAGGCGAAACGCGAGCACATTGCTGCACCAGGGCGGCACTACGCCCGAGTCCGGGAGCTCGCCATCGGTCGTTTCTCCCCGCAGCCAGGTAACCGCGTCCCCAATTCGAAAATAGGCCGACTCGGCGAAGGCGGCGACGTAGATTTCGGCCCGATGTCCGGTCGGCGACTGCTCGGGGAAGGGCAGCAAAGTCTCGAACAACTCGATCTCCCGGGTGTGGGCTTCCGACCCTACAAGCCAGTTGAACTCGCTCGCCACGAACCACCAGCCGTCCCGGTCGACGAGTTCCACGTGGCCGGCGCCGAGCACCGCGGCACCGAAGGCGATGTTCTCCGCGATCAGCTTTCCGTCAATGCGTCGTCCGGGAAACATTCCGGCAACCCGGCGGCGGAGGAATTCGAGAGCGTCTGGCTCCGTCACGCGACGGGCGGGTACTTGGCCCGGATGTACGCCACCGATCGGATCAGCATCTCGCGCAGTAGGTCGAAGTCGATGTCGGCCAGGCGTTTGACGTAGAGGCATGACTTGCCGGTCGAGTACTTTCCAAGCCTGGCCAACAGGTCTTCGTATTCCGCGAACCCGGCCATCACATAGATCGTCAATGCCCGTTTCCGCGGCGAGAATCCGGCCTCGAAGAAGTCGCCCTCCCGGCCGCTGGCATAGCGGTAGTGGTAGCTGCCGAAACCGACGATGCTAGAGCCCCACATCACGCCCTCGGCGCCCGTTATCTCCGCCATCAATCGCGCGACGACCCCGCAATCCGCACGTTTGCGCTCGTCGTCCACGGCCTCGATGAACGCGTCCACGCTCGAAGCGGTGGGCTTCGTCTTGATATCGCTCATGCGTGCACGGTCCTTGAGATGTTGAGTGGTAGCTGCGGTTGGACTCGAACCAACGACTTCAGCATTATGAATGCTGTGCTCTAACCAACTGAGCTACGCAGCCACGAGGGACCGGTCTAGACCGGGTGCGGGATTCTCGAATCGCACCCGGTAGTTGTCAAGGCGATTGGATGTCGGCTCATAGCGTCTCCTACTTGAAACCGCGGAAACGAGTGGCAATATAGTCCCCGACTGCCACCAGATTGGATGAACTACGCAATGGCCGAGCCTCGAATTCTCACCGCGCGCCCGTCGGCGATCGAAGTCAACAAGGTGCTTCGCAACACCTACGCGCTGCTCGCGATGACGCTTCTCTGGAGCGCCCTGACGGCGTCGGTAGCGGTTGCGATGACCGCACCCCACCTGGGGTTCTTTACCCTGCTCGTCTTCTTCGGCCTGCTGTTCGCCGTGCACAAGACCCAGAACAGCATCTGGGGTCTGTTCTGGGTGTTCGCTCTCACCGGTTTCTTGGGGTTCTCGCTGGGGCCGCTCGTCGGCAGCGTCCTGGGCATGGCCAATGGCGGGGCCATCGTCGCGCAGTCGCTCGGGATTACGGCAGTGGCGTTCCTGGGCTTGTCGATCTACACGGTGACAACTAAGCGCGATTTCAGCTTCCTTGCCGGTTTCCTGATCGTGGGTGCGATCATCATCATTGCGTCATGGGTCGTTTCGATATTCTACTACTCGACGCTGTTCGCGCAGGTGATGGCCGGAATCTGCATCCTGTTCGGCTCGGCGTTGATCCTCTGGGAAACCAGTGCCGTCGTGCGCGGTGAACAGACCAACTACATCGCCGCCACCGTGGGGATCTACGTGGGCCTGTACAACATCTTCAGCTCGCTGCTGGTCCTGTTCGGCATTGGCGGCGACGACTGAACCGCCGCTCGCCAAGACGCCGGCCCCATCGCCGGGCCACCGGCACCGCGTAGCAGTCGCCAGTGCGCTGGTCGTCGCCGCGTGCGGAGGCGGTGGCGGTGGCGGCGGCACCGTCGCGCCGCCGCCCCCTCCGCCGCCGCCTGAACCCATCGTCCTCCTGGACAGCATACCTGCCGCCGGAACGGCGGTAGATCCCGCGACTTCGAGCATCGACCTCATCCACCGGGGGCCTTCCGGACTTCGGTTCACCTACCAAGGCCCCTGCAGGTCGAACGGGCTGGTCCTGCGTCGTTCGCTGGCCGATCTGAGCGAGGGAAACGATGATCCCCTTGTCGCCCACCGGCTTCCCTGTGCCTTGGCGGCGCATCGCACCTACACGGCTTTCGTGAACGCAACGGGCACCGGCGGCAAGCGCTACCGAGGTGAGCTGGATTTCTCGACCGGCTCGCGGGACAGCGTCCCGGGCCTCGAAGTCCTCGGCCACATCAGGACGTCCCGGGAGGATGTCGACGAACTGTTCGAACGCCACATCTTCGAGCTACTGGTGGAGGAGATCGACTCGCCCCTACTGGCAGCGCTGGCAGCGGTGGCGATCAACGAGCTTGCGAGGGTCTTCTGGGACGAACTGACCGCGCGGCGCGCCGTCTATCCGGTGATCGCCCAGCGGGTTTCGTACCCCTCCCGAAGTCCCGCGGGCGAATCCTCGACCCTGACCGGACTCGTCGCGTTGCCCGATGTCGACCCGGGCGGCAGCTTCCAGCGGAAAGACCGGGTGATCGTACTCGGCCATGCCACCGGGTCGACGCCGAGTTCGCTCGACTTCGCCGACCCTTGGCATGTTCTCGCGAACCTGATCGCGGCCCGCGGCTACCTAGTGATCGCGCCGGACAACTGGGGACGCGGCGGTACGTCCGGCGATGCGCCGGACGGCACCCCCCGGCCCGAGACCTATCTGATGGCCGCGCCCACAGCCAACAGTGCCCTCGACCTGGTCGGCGCGGTGCTGGCCCACGACGACTACAGCGACTTCCACGACCCGGAACACGACGCCGACGTGACGGTCATGGGCTATTCGCAGGGCGGACACAGCGCCGTCGCGGTGTGGCTGGCCGCCCAGGTCGGCGGCACGGGCATCACGGTTCGGGAGCTCTACAGCGGGGGCGCTCCGCACAGCTTCTACCGGATGGTGCGCGGCGTGCTCGAGGAACTGAACGGAACCTGCGCCGACGACGTTTGGTGCCGCGACGTGGATCCCGAGACCGTGATGCCCTATCTGAGGCACCGGACGCTCGAGCCGATGCTCACCTACGGCGACCTAGGAATTGCCCGCGACGAGATCATCGACGGCGATGAAGTCACCGACGAATTCGTATCGGGAATGCTGGGCGCCGATCCCCGCTACGACGGGCTGAGGATCCTGCTCCAACTGAATTCGTTCACCAACATCCTGCGACCGAGCGAGGCCATTGCCACGCGCGATGCCGCCATCCACCTCTACCACTCGACGTTCGATCGACTGGTTCCCCACCAGAACACGTTGGACTTGGCCGAACTATTCTCACCTGAGTTCGATGTGGTCTTTCACGACGACGAATGCAGCGATCACCGGTACGAGGCGCTTGCGACGACCATCCCCATCGTCGGCCTCGTGCATTCCGTTTGTGGAATACACGTCATCAACCGGTTTCTCGAGGACCTGCACGCCAAGGACGGCAAGGACGAAAGCGTACCTGGCCCGGCGGTTGCCGAGTCCGTTCCGCAGTTACCGGAGAGCTTGCGCTCCGTAGCGGAACACCGCGCCAAGGCGGCCCTCGACTCTCCGCACCTGGCCGAGTTCCGCGCCCGCACGTCGACCGCGACGCGGGCACGGCTTTCGGAACTGCTCCGCGAGACAGGGTCCGACGTGCTCGCACGCCTTGCCGGGCAACTCGAAAGACCCTGAGTCGGGCGGCTGCGCCGGGGGCCGGCATTTAGACCCGGGTGAGCTGCCGGTACGTTTTTTGAAGGGCTGCCGGCAGTCCCGCCGTTTCCTCGATCACAAGGTACCGGTCGGCGGGGCACATTCGACGCAGGTAGTCGTGTCCCGACCGATCCACGGTCACGCAGAACGTCTCGATCCCCCGGGCTTCGGCTTCGACGAGGGCCCGGGCGGTGTCCTGAACGCCGTATTCGTGCTCGCCGCGGTTCGGCCCGTAGTCGTGGTCCTGGGGAAATCCGTCGCTGACGATCATCAGCACCTTGAGCGCCGCACCGCTTCCGTGCAGCTTCGCGCAGGCATGGCGAATCGCCGGGCCCATGCGCGTCGACCGTTTCGGCTTCATCGCGGCGATGGCGTCCAAGGCGTGATCATCCAGGGGATCGTCGAACTCCTTGGCGACGTAGAACTCGACGCAGTCGCGGCCGTAGCCGGAGAAACCATAGATTCCGTAGCGATCTCCCAGGCTCTCCAGCGCCGTGCCGAGCAGCAGCACCGACTCGCGCAGGATGTCGATGATGCGTCGTTTCGCGGCCTCCTCGGCCATCCGGGCCGCGAAGTCGTACTCGTCGTCTTCGTCGAAGTAGGGATCGCGGATGTCCTGGACGCTGCCGGCAGCCAACAGGCGCTCGCGCTCTTCGGGAATGACGTCGTCGGTGGATGCCGAGAGGTCCACCAGCAGCGCCGCGCCGACGTCCCGCCGCAGACGTTCCCGACGGCTGTAGACCCGTTCGTCCGGCGATGCGCCGGTGCGGATGTCGGCACGGGTCTGAACGATGGCGTCGAGGTCTAGTTCATCGCCGTCCGGCGTCTTCTTGACGCGTTGGTAGCCCGCGGGCCGCACCTGTTCGAACTGGCGGCGGGCGGCGCGGACATGGGGCCGCACGGCGTCGAGCAGGGCTTGGGTGTCCGCCCCGCGATCCGTTTCCAGGCGCTCTTCGTAGAGCCGGCACCAGCCGCGCAGGTAGGTCCCGTTGCGATAGTCCCATTCGTCGTAGCGGAAGCTCGCCGCGGCATCGTGGCCGTCTCCCAGTGCCCGCCGCACCGACGAGCGTTCCATGTCGATGCGACGTTTGAGTTGGTCTCGCTCCGCCACGAGACCAGTGCCCACTTCGGGCGTGTCGCCGTTCTGTCCGGACGCGTTGCCCACCCTGGTCTCCTCCGCCGAGACAAGCTCCGCGAACTCGAGTGCTGCGATCTCGGCATCCTTGTCGGCGAGTTCCTCGTCCCAATCGTCCAGCCTCGCCTCGCGCTGGAGCCACTCCATCGTCGTCTCTTGGGCGCGTTCCCCCGTCTCCCCCTCCGGGTCGAGTCCAATGCCCAGCGTTTCGTAGCAGGCAACCGTTGCAGCCGCCGAGGTGTAGACATCGGCGAGGGGCGTTAGGACCTCGGCCGCGAGCGGAAAGAGCCGGGACTCGACGTCGACACCGAGAAGGGCAGCGCAAAGCGTCTCGAGATCGGTAGGTTCGCCGGCGGGTTCCGCCCATCGTTCGGCCAGGTAGCTCGCCAGCGACCGCCGGTAGCGCCGGGCGCCGGGATAGCGACGCGATACGGCGGCACGGATCCGGGCTGTCTCGATGACCCTGAACACCGCCTTCGCGATGCTGGAACGGGAAAAGGCGCGGAAGAACACGGTCAGGTCCGATTCGCGCAGCCCGGGTGCCGCGGATCGGTTCGCGGCCAGCCACGGCAACCGGCGGCGTGCCGTCTCGATGTCGAACCGGTAGGTGCCGAACTCCCGGAATCCGAGTTCGTCGAGCGTCGCGAGGCGGTAGAGCGCCCCGTTCAACCCCTCGTCCGCGAAGTGGTCGATCTGCTCGGGCAGATACACGGCCTTGCCATCGTGACTCGCGCCGATGCCATCCCCGAGGGTGAGGTCGGGATCGCCACCCGCCGCTTGCGGCGGGCACTCGGCCAGAGATTTGATGTGCACCGGCCGACCCGCGATGCCCTCGGCGAACAGCGCCAGCATCCGGTCGATGTCGGTGAGCGCGGTCAGGGCCAGACGACGTCGACGATCCCGGCGACGGCCTCCTGGACGTTCGGGTCGTCCGACACGGCTTCGACGATGGCCACCTGCGCGGCCCGGCGCGGTTCGATCCGGTGCCGAATGAGCTGACCCGCGTAGATGAGCAGCCGGGTGCTCACGCCTTCCCGAAAGCCGTGCTCGCGCAGGTTGCGAACCTTGGCGCCGATCACCGCCAGGCGTTCCGCCACGTCGGGGCTCGCACCGCTCTCGTGGGCGACGATCTCGGCTTCCCGGGCTTCGTCCGGATAGTCGAACGTCAAGCTCACGAATCGCTGGCGGGTGCTCGTCTT
>JAPOYW010000115.1:2197-7018 GCA_026706425.1 Gammaproteobacteria bacterium | reverse complement strand
CTACGACGGCCGCACCGGCGACGCGTTCGACCGTCCCGTGACCGTCGGGTACATGTACATGCTGAAACTGGACCACCTGGTGGACGACAAGATGCACTGCCGTTCCACCGGTTCGTACAGTCTTGTCACCCAACAGCCGTTGCAGGGCAAGGCGCAGTTCGGCGGTCAGCGATTCGGTGAAATGGAGGTATGGGCACTCGAGGCCTACGGCGCGGCCTATACCTTGCAGGAAGTACTGACGGTCAAGTCCGACGACGTGACGGGCCGAACGAAGATGTACAAGAACATCGTCGACGGCGACTTCGAGATGGATCCCGGGATGCCGGAATCCTTCAATGTTCTCGTCAAGGAGATCCGATCCCTCGGGAGCGACATCGACCTGCATCGAGACTAGGTGCCTGACAGCCTCAACGTAGCCGAAAGAACAAGGACCAAGGGAACATGAAAGACCTCATCAATCTGTTTAGGGGCCAGAGCGCACCGGACGAGTTCGACAGCCTGCGGATCGGACTGGCGTCGCCGGAGATGATCCGCTCGTGGTCCTACGGCGAAGTCAAGAAGCCCGAGACCATCAACTACCGCACGTTGAAGCCGGAGCGGGACGGCTTGTTCTGTGCGCGGATCTTCGGTCCCACCAAGGACTACGAATGTCTGTGCGGCAAGTACAAGCGGCTCAAGCACCGCGGCGTCATGTGCGAGAAGTGCGGGGTGGAGGTGACCCTTTCGAAGGTTCGGCGTGAACGCATGGGACGCATCGAACTGGCGAGCCCGGTCGCCCACATCTGGTTCCTCAAGTCGTTGCCCTCGCGAATCGGGCTGCTGCTCGACGCGGGCTACGGCGAGGACAGCCACGGCAAGCTGACGGGCTGGAAAGCGGGTCAACACTATGCGGCCGGTGACATGGTGTCGAACCTGTCGAAACGCTACACCTGCCGTGAAGACCACGAGGCATCCCAGGACACCCGTCCGGGGTTGGCACCGAATCTGTGGGTGGAGCGGCGTTACATCGGCACGCTGCGCTCGGTCGAGAGCGTGCTCTATTTCGAGAACCACGTCGTCACCGACCCGGGTACCGTGCCGGGCATCGAGGCCGGAATGCTGCTCACGGACGAGGAGTACTACGAGGAGATCGAACGCCACGGCGACGAGTTCACGGCGATGATGGGCGGCGAAGCCGTTCGCGAACTTCTGATGGCCCTGGATCTCGACAGCCGGGTCGAGCAGATCGCCGAACAGGTTCGCAGGTCGACTTCGGAGACCAAACGCAAGAAGCGGTCCAAGGGCTTGAAGCTGATGGAGGCCTTTCAGTCGAGCGCCCACGGGAAGGCCAACAAGCCCGAGTGGATGATCCTCACGGTGCTGCCGGTGCTGCCGCCGGATCTGCGTCCGCTCGTCCCCTTGGACGGCGGGCGGTTCGCGACATCGGACTTGAACGATCTCTACCGCCGGGTGATCAATCGCAACAACCGGCTCAAAAGACTGCTCGACCTCAATGCGCCGGACATCATCGTGCGCAACGAGAAGCGGATGCTGCAGGAAGCCGTGGACGCGTTGCTCGACAACGGTCGCCGCGGTCGGGCGATCACGGGTTCCAACCGACGCCCGCTGAAGTCCTTGGCGGACATGATCAAGGGCAAGCAGGGCCGTTTCCGGCAGAACCTCTTGGGCAAACGCGTCGACTACTCCGGGCGGACGGTCATCGTCGTCGGCCCGACCTTGAAGCTCCACCAATGCGGGCTGCCGAAGAAGATGGCGCTGGAACTGTTCAAGCCGTTCATCTTCGGAAAGCTCGAAACACGGGGACTGGCCACCACGATCAAGTCGGCCAAGCGCATGGTGGAGCGCGAGACTGCGGAGGTCTGGGACATTCTCGCGGAGGTCATCCGCGAGCATCCGGTGCTGCTCAACCGGGCGCCGACCCTGCACAGGCTGGGCATCCAGGCCTTTGAACCGCTACTCATCGAAGGCAACGCGATTCAGCTGCACCCGTTGGTTTGCGCCGCCTTCAACGCCGACTTCGACGGTGACACGATGTCCGTGCATGTGCCGTTGACGCTCGAAGCGCAACTCGAAGCCCGGGCGCTCATGATGTCGACGAACAACGTGCTTTCGCCGGCCAGTGGCGAGCCGATCATCGTGCCCACGCACGACGTCGTGCTTGGCCTCTACTACATGACACGCGAGAAGGTCGGCGTCGCCGGCGAAGGCGCGTCGTTCGCGGACATCGCGGAAGCCACGCGTGCGTTCGCCACGGGGGCGGTGGACCTGCACGCCAAGGTCAAGGTCCGCATCCTCGAGCAGAACGAGGACGGCGACGAGGTTTCGCGGGTCGTGGACACGACGGTGGGTCGGGCGCTGCTCTACGAGCTGGTGCCGAAGGAACTGCCTTTCTCGCTGGTCAACCAACCCCTCGACCGGCGCGCGATTTCCGCGCTGATCAATGCCTGCTACCGCAACGTGGGCCTCAAGGAGACCGTCGTCTTCGCCGACCAGCTCATGTACACGGGCTTCGGGTATTCGACCTCGTCCGGGGCGTCCATCGGGATCGAGGACTTCGTCATACCCGAGGACAAGGCGGCGATCATCACCAGCGCACGGGAGGAGGTCGCCGAGATCGAGTCCCAGTACGCATCCGGCCTCGTGACCCAGGGCGAGAAGTACAACAAGGCCGTGGACATCTGGTCCCGGGCCGAGGACCTGGTGTCGCAGTCCATGATGCAGGGAATCTCCACCGAACGGGCGATCGATCTCAACGGCAAGGAGTTCGACCACGAGTCGTTCAACTCCGTCTACATCTACTCGGATTCGGGCGCCCGGGGCTCCCAGGCGCAGATCCGGCAATTGGCGGGCATGCGCGGTCTGATGACGCGGCCGGACGGCAGCATCATCGAGACCCCGATCATCGCCAACTTCCGGGAAGGCCTGTCGGTGAACGAGTACTTCATTTCGACACACGGCGCCCGCAAGGGACTGGCGGACACGGCGCTGAAGACGGCGAACTCGGGGTACCTCACGCGCCGCCTGGTCGATGTGGCGCAGGATCTCGTGGTCACCGAAGCCGACTGCGGCACCGAGAAGGGTCTGGTGATGACCGCCCTGATCGAAGGCGGCGACGTCGTCGAGCCGCTCTCGGCCCGGGTGCTCGGCCGCGTGCTCGCCCGGCCCGTGGTCGACGTCGCCGGCGAGCACGAACTCATCCCCAGGGGCACCATGCTGGACGAGGCCTGGGTGGAGCGCCTGGAACACATGGGCGTCGACGAGATCGAGGTGCGTTCGCCGATCACCTGCCAGACCCGGTATGGCGTCTGCGCGGAATGCTACGGACGAGACCTGGCCCGGGGCCACAAGGTGAACGTCGGCGAAGCCGTTGGTGTGATCGCGGCCCAGTCCATCGGCGAGCCCGGCACCCAGCTGACCATGCGGACGTTCCACATCGGCGGCGCGGCGTCCCGGGCAACCGCCAGCGACAGCGTCCAGGTGCGTTTCGGCGGTACCGTGCGGATTCACAACCTCAAGTTGGTGGAGCGAGACTCCGGCGAACTGGTGGCGGTCTCCCGCTCCGGGGAAATCGCCATCGTCGACGAGCACGGGCGCGAGCGGGAACGCTACAAACTACCCTACGGCGCCGTGATCACGGCGAAGCCCGACCAGACCGTGGAAGCCGGCCAGGTGATCGCGAACTGGGATCCCCATACCCACCCGATCATCACCGAAGTCGCCGGTCGGGTGGTGTTCGAGGACATGGAGGAGGGCCTGTCGGTCAATCGGCAGATGGACGAACTGACTGGCCTTTCCAGCATCACGGTACTCGATCCGCAGGACCGGCCGACGGCGGGCAAGGATCTGCGTCCCGGCATCCGCCTGGTCGGCGAGTCGGGCGAAGCCGTCAATCTGGCCAATACCGACGTCCCGGCCCACTACTTCTTGGCGGACAACGCGATCCTCAACCTGGAAGACAACGCCCCGGTTGGCGTTGGCGATGTGATCGCCCGGATTCCCCAGGAGGGCTCGAAGACCCGGGACATCACCGGTGGTCTGCCGCGTGTCGCGGACCTCTTCGAGGCGCGGCGGCCGAAGGAACCGGCGATCCTCGCGGAAGCCGAGGGCACGGTCAGCTTCGGCAAGGAAACCAAGGGCAAGAGACGGCTGGTCGTCACCGGCGAAGGATTGCGGGCCGGCGCCGCCGGCCAGGTCGCGATCCTGGACAAGGACAGGACCTTGGTGATTTCGTCGGGCGATGGCGAAGACCTGACGTTGTCGATCCCCGATTCCCATCGCATCGTCGTGGCCGAAGGCCAGAGCATCGAAGCTGGCGACATCGTCACCCACGAGGTGGTGGAGACGCTGATTCCCAAGTGGCGGCAGATCTCGGTTTTCGAGGGCGAGCATGTCGAACGCGGCGAGGTCATCTCGGAGGGTCCGGAGAGTCCCCACGACATTCTTCGGCTGAAGGGCGTTGCCGAACTCGCGAAGTACATCATCTACGAAATCCAGGAGGTGTACCGGCTCCAGGGCGTGACGATCAACGACAAGCACATCGAGACCATCATCCGGCAGATGCTGCGCAAGGTGGAGATCGTCGACCCGGGCGACTCGGACTACATCCGGGGCGAGCAGGCCGAGTTCGTCAATGTGCTGCTCGAAAACGAACGTCTCAACGACCACGGTCTCAACCCCGTCAAATACGAGCGCGTACTGCTCGGCATCACCAAGGCATCCCTGGCGACGGAGTCGTTCATTTCGGCGGCTTCGTTCCAGGAGACCACCCGGGTGCTGACCGAGGCGGGGATACTCCTCGACCGTGTGCTCCACCAACCGCGC
>JAPOYW010000115.1:0-2187 GCA_026706425.1 Gammaproteobacteria bacterium | reverse complement strand
GCTGACCGAGGCGGCCGTGACCGGGAAACGGGACTTCCTGCGCGGATTGAAGGAGAACGTCGTCGTCGGGCGGCTGATCCCAGCCGGGACGGGTTTGAACTACCACCAGGAACGCAAGCAGCGCCGGGAGGAGGAAGCGCAGGCCCGGTTGGCCCGCGAGCAGGGTGCGACGGCCGACGAGATCGAGCAGGCGCTGTCGGAGGCGTTGAGCTCCAGTTGAGCGCGGGCGGCGCGACGGTTCGCTGTCGTGCCGCCGCCTCGCTTGACGCGCTTCGACAGATCGATGCCCGTCTAGGAGGACGCTGCCAGATCGCAGTCCCGCCGCCGCCGAGTTCGGGCGGCGAGGCACGTATAAAGACTTCGCGGGCTAGCTTGCGTGGGTCTCGGTCGCCTCCCTGACTTGGAAAACCAAAGGGAAGATCGTCTGGAAGGAATCAGGGAGAGGCGATTAGTCGTCCTGAACAGTGCGAGAGTAGTCAAATAACTCGCGTTATTCGACGTTAGCACCACCGTTTCGCGAATTGCCAGCGCTTTCTGCAACTTTCTTCTCGCCACTCTCGTCCGCTTGCCCGGCGCCGCCCCGCAGCCGCGCCACCGCGCCCCGGGACGCCTCCTGGTTGCGCACGTAGTAGGCCGGCATCGACGAGGACTTCCAGCGCCCCTCCCGCTGCATCTCGGTCGCCGACGCGTTGCGCTCCGCCAGCGACTCAGCGGTACACTGCCATCATGTTGCTGATTCAACTACGTTTTTCTGGATTTGTCCAGAGGGCGTATTGGGCCGGTTACTCGTTCTGCGACGGGAAGAACTGAACCGTGACGGCGCGAATTGCGACCTTCCGACAATAGCGGCGCTTCGGAACAAGGGAGCGCGCCGCTGCATACGATGCGGCTCGAACAACCTGCGCCGTGGCGCGTTACCACCCTGCGCCGCGTCAGCCAAGCACGCGCAGCGCGGCCTCGGGTGCCTTGTCGAGGATCCTGAGCAACGCCCTGGCCGCGCCCGTCGGACCCCGCTTGCCCTGTTCCCAATTGCGGATGGTCTCGTGCGGCACGTCGATGCGCCGCGCGAACTCGACCTGGGTCAGTCCGAGGCGTCGGCGCACGCGGCGGGCGAAGCGCCCCATGTCGCGCATCGCCTCGGCGTCGTCGTCGCGGGCCTGGCGGGCGATGTCGTCCTCGCCGGTCGCATCCAGAACTTCGTGATCCATCCGGCCGCGGGGAAGGCCCTGCGGATCGTTCGGGTCAATCGTCAACCGTGTTCTGCTCATACTCCCGAACCTCCCTGCGGTTGGCCTTGCGGGCGGAAATGATGCGGATCGTCGCGTCCCGCATGGTGTAGATCACCGCGAACACCCGACCCTCGACGGCGCCCGCCAGCCGGTAGCGATCCTCGCCGTAGTCCCAGCGCCGATCCTCCGCGACGGTCCGGTCCTCGTCGAGGAAAGCGTGCGCGGCGTACGCGAAATCGAAGCCGCGGTCCGCGAAACAGGCATCGCTCTTGGCGTCGTCCCATTCGAACTCCATGCGCTCTTGTAGGCCAATGGCCTACCGTTGTCAATGTCGGGCACGACGCGGAGCGCCGGGAACGCCACCGCCGTCACCGTGTCAACCCGCTGCGCGGGTCCTGCGCTGGCGCTGCGGTCCTGACGGGTGCCACGGCGCCATCGGCGTCGAGGAGGTTGACGATGGCCGGATGGGTACATCCGGCCGTGCACGGCCCGGCGGGACCAAGAAGGCGGCCAGGACGCCGCGGACGGGGCGGTCGTTGCTGCTGAGGAGGTGTGGGGGCCTAGTCGAGGGCGACGGGCAGCCTGAGGGCCACCTGGTGGCTCTGGAGGGCGATCTCGGCACCGTCACCCTCGCCACAGTGGCCTCGTTCGATACCTGGGCCGCGTTTTGGAAAACGAGGCGACTGTTGGGCGCGGTTTCGGTGGACAACTCCGTGGAGATGCTGTGGGCAAGCGCCGTTTTCCTGCAAGGCGCGGAGTGGCCGCGGCGGCGGCCGTGATCGGGGACTGGACGGTGGACGGGCAGGATCGGGCACGGCACGAGGCCGGGCTGGTGGGACAAGCGATGGCGGATTTGTAAGTAAGGTCTCGCATCCGACCGATGCTTGTCGCTCGGTCGGCGCTGAGCGGAATCGCGGGTCACTACTCCGGTCATCCTATTCGCACCCGTTCCGTCCTC
>JAPOYW010000573.1 GCA_026706425.1 Gammaproteobacteria bacterium | reverse complement strand
CGTAGGTGATCCCCGCCCGTTGCGCTTCAGCTGCAAAGCCCTGCACCGGGAAGCCGACGATGCCGAAGAGGTAGTCGACCCCCTGTTGCTTGAGACTGCGCGCCATCAACTGCGCGCCGTTGACTTCTGCCATGTGGTCCCCCACTCCTGTTCGAGTCAAGCCGTCTAACGTATCGTGACCGAGTTTGCGAAGCAAACGCGCCTTGCTACGACGCGTTGCGAGTTACTTCGCGAGTTCGTGTCGCGCTCAAGGCGTGCCCCCGTCTGGTACGGAGCCTCGGGCAATCGGGTGGTCAACGTCTCGTGGACGCGTCGCATACATGTTCGAACGTCGCATTGGCGATGCGGGCGCAGATCGATTTCACGACGTTCCAGTCATGCCACTTCGGGTCTAGATGCCGGTATTCGGCCAAAGTCGATTCGTCCAGATCATAGGGGACCGAATTCGCCAGTTGAGCTTGCAGCTGTTGAAGCGGCGATTCGCCGTTGTCCTGCCGGTAGAGCCGGTCGAACGGGTGCAACGCTCGACCGGTCGCGTCATCTCCGAGCCTATCGGCAAGCGCCGCGAAGTCCAGGTAGTCGCGGGTGGCATTGCGCCGGAGAATAAGCACGCCTTTGATGCGAAGGATCTCCGCCTCGGTTGGCACGGTCAGCGGGACGCCCTGCACATCTAACGTTGTGGTCTCCAAGGGTTCGTCACGGATGAGTTGCCGCACACCGGTCTCGATGCCGTCGAGACTTCCGAGGATCAACACAGGTCTGCGTACCCGAGCCGTGCGCCAGCCGGCAACGGACTCGAGGTGGGCAAGCACCTCTGAGAACCGGCTTCGGAGATCGGTCAATACGTGATCGGCGTCGTGGGACAGCCGGTGTTCGGCATGGATCGCAGCCGCTGTGCCACCGACCAGGACGGCATCCGGCAGGATCCGCTGCAGCTGGGCGGCTGCCGACAGCACGGTTTCCCAGTCAGGAAACGGCTCGACGGTAGCGGACATGATTCATCCAGAAGTGATGACGCTGCGCGTAGGGGTCGACGATCTGGGGTGCGCAGACGCGTTCGATCGCGTCGAGCAGCGTAGGATCGTCGAGCGTCGCTCGCCGGAGATCTGCCCAGTCGTCCCATCGCCCACGCGAGATGATGTCGTCGATGGCTGCGGGGGTGTAGCCCCGGTGGTTTAAGTGTCGGTGCAGCACGTGACCGTCGCCAAAGTGGCTGCGGGCTATTCTACGCCGACGTAGGAACGAGTGGTTCCCCCCACTCCTGTCGAGTCAAAGCCGCTAACCCATCGTGACCGAGTTGCTCCGCCAACTCGTGTCCGCGGCAAGCGTGCGCACCGGTCTGGTCCGGAGTTGCGGGGTGTGCGAGGTGCCTCGGTTAGCCAAACCCCGTAACGGGTGGTAAGGTGCCTTTGCGTGTCAGAGCGCATCCGGTCCGCGGGAAGGGTTTACCCCATCTTACTTCAGCCACGCGCACGCCATGGTGTCGGCCCAATTTTTGTCGGGCGGTCATACAGGTCCCCGGTACCTCTTCTCGTACTTTGCTCCGTACCTGCTATGGTGCATTCAGATCGGGCTGGTTTTCGTAGCTGTTGACGTCTGCGGTCAGGACCAGCGCGACCGGATCGCCGAGGTGCTTGACTCCAAGCCGGTAGCGAACAGCGCGTTGCTTGGCGGTCGGACAGTGGGCTTGGTGCTGACCGGATGGTTGCCATTGGCCGCAGCCACTATTGCGATCCAAGTGATCGGCATGGTCGCACGAGCAGCCGACTGGTCCGTAGGGGGTCTGATTGAGCCGGTATCGCTGGCTGGCTTCCTTTTCGTCTTCGCTGTGCCATTGCTGTTCCTGTGGTGCGCACTACTCGTGTGCTTCACGGTCATCTTGCGCAACAGGCTGGTGGCCGGTCTGGCCGGCCTTGGGCTTCTAGGCGCGCAGATGTGGTGCTACGCCGATGGCCCGGCATACCTCCTGCCAGTGGTCGCACCGGTGTCCGGTGGTGGCTTCTGGGCCTCGGACATCGTCCCGCAACTCGCCGATACGGTGGCCATCGTCCAATGCGCTTCCTTGATGCTCGTCGGTGCGGCCCTGCTCGGACTCTCAGGGTGGTGCCGGAAATCGGCATCGTCGCCGGCCCGTTCGAGAGGCGCGCAGCGCAAGTCGGGGGAGTGGAACTGGAACTCCTGGTGCACTCGGCGCACTCGCGTAACGTCGAGCTGTTGGCCGAAGCGGTCGGATCGGCGGTTCTCGATCGCGTGGAGGAACTCTTGGCCGACGCGGCACGCCTCGGCCTGCCGTATCCCTATCCCAGCTTAACGCTCGTCGAAGCCCCGTCGCGTTTGCGAGGCTACGACGGAGCGTGGCGGATGGACACGACGCTCGCGTTGCCCGGGATACTGCTCTTCAAGGAGCATGGGTTTCCGAATGCCCGGCTAGACACGATCCTCGCCAATCTCGAGGGTCGCCCGAAGAAGGAGCTCGCCCAATACGTCGAGGCGTACTTCGACTACGACTACACCGACGGTCGACTGCTCCCCGGATTCGCGAAGAACCTGTTGTCCTATCAGGTTGGCGTTGCAGGGAACGGCCGTGCTGCGCTGGATTTCATACTGCCCGAGCTAGGAGTGAACCCGTCGTGATCGGAGGGAACACCTCCCTCCAGATTCGGCATGGTGATGCAGGAGCCGCCGACGCGGCTCTACCTGCTGCCCTACCTTTGAATCGCAATGCCGTCAAGCTCGAGTTGCCTTCCCATGTCGAGACGGTCGACGGCGAAGCGTACGGTGGCCCCGAACCGAGTACCTGGCTGCCAGCGCCGGTTGGGGGCATTGTCGTCGACGACTTCGATCCGGGCTTCTCGTCGCGGCACTCCACCGGCGGGACGCGCTTCGGTCGAGCTATTCGACGTTTGCTCGGCAGTCGGGAAACGGACGACCGGTTTGACGTTCACCGGGGACCGGCGTCGCGGACCCTACGCCGGAGAGAATCGAAGTAGTCCGCATCGGCGACGCCCGCCTGCGGCGATGCCGCTCCTTCGAGAAGCAGCCCACGCAAGCGCTGGCGGTCCCGATCATTGCGGATGAGGTCGCGGACGTACTCGCTTGAGGTGCTGTACCCGCGCGCACTGACCTGATCGGCCACGAATGATCGGAGGGCGTCGGGCAGCGATATGTTCATCGTTGTCACCGTGCGCAACGCTAGCTTGATTGGCAAACTCTGGCAAGATTGACTCGAACCATCGAACTACGTCGAAGAGTGGTGTCGCCGCGCGCTGGTATAGTTTGCCGTTTGTCTCTTGCGGCTCCCCATGACCATCTACGTTTCCAGCCTCGCCGACATGCCCGGGCTTGTCCGGCGGTTCGGCGTGCGCGATCTCGTGTCGATCATCCAGCCCGATGCTCAACCCCCGACACCACCGGGAGTCCAGCCTGAACGGCACTACCGCTGCCCGGTCGACGACATCGTCGAGCTCCGACCCGGCGAAGTACTGCCGCAGGCCGATCACATTGAAGAACTGATTGCGTTCCTCCGGACCTGGGACGGCGAAGCCCCGCTCCTGACCCACTGCCACGCCGGGATCAGCCGATCGTCCGCCGTGGCCCTGATCGCGCACGTGCTGCAGACCGGCAATCCGATCAAGTCCGTGAAGGCGCTGCGCGAAGCTTCCCCGCACGCGTCGCCGAACCGGCGCATCGTCGCGTTGGCCGACTCGATCATGGGTTTCGACGGAGCACTCGTGGATGCGCGCCAAAACATGGGCGCTCCGATCTGGGAAACGGATCCCGACTACGTGAAGGAACCCGGTCGCTTCACGACGCTGGCCGTGTAGGGTAGCCGGCAAGACGCGTGACGGACTTTCCGGCCTTCTTCGGCGGGCGGGTGACGGTCAAGGTCGGCGACATCACCCGTGAGGATGTCGACGCCCTCGTCAACGCCGCCAACGGATCCCTGATGGGCGGCGGCGGTGTGGACGGCGCAATCCATCGGGCGGGCGGCCCGGCGATTCTCGACGAATGCAAGGCCATCAGATCCTCCCGCTACCCGAAAGAACCACCCGTCGGCGAAGCCGTCTTGACAACCGCTGGCCGGATGACGGCTCGCCACGTCATCCATACCGTGGGTCCGGTCTACGGCACGGTCGACGCGGAAGCGAACCTCGCCAAGTGTTACCGAAGCTGCCTCGCGCTCGCGGCGGATCACGGACTTGCGACGATCGCCTTTCCGGCCATCTCCACCGGCGTCTACGGCTATCCGAGGGAAGAGGCGGCCGTCGTGTCCTCCCAGGCAATCCAGAAGCACCCCGACGAGAGTCCTCGAGTGGAGCAGGTCCGATTGGTGTTCTTCGCCGCCAACGACGCGGAAGTGTTTCTCCGTCACCACGTCTTCGGCTAGGCCGTGGCCAAACACAAACCGACCGCGACCAAGGACACGTACCTCTACTTCGCCTACGGCTCGAACATGTCCAGCGAACGACTGCGCGGCCGGACCCCTTCGGCAATCTCACTGGGTAGAGCCCGACTGCCCGGGTACGCGCTGCGCTGGCACAAGCTAGGCCGCGACGGTTCGGGCAAGTGCGACATCGACCCGTCGGACGCACCCGGCGTGGTGGTCTGGGGCGTGCTCTACGAGATCAACCGCACCGAAAAAGGCGGTCTCGACGCGGTGGAAGGTCTAGGCGTCGGCTACGACGAACACGCGGTACGGGTGGAGACTGACACCGTCGTCTGCGAAGCCGTGACCTACAAGGCGAAGCCCGACAAGATCGACGCCGCGCTGCGTCCCTTGGATTGGTACAAGGCGCACGTCATACGCGGCGCTACCGAACACGGATTGCCGGCGGAGTACGTGCGGCGGATCGCCGCCGTGCACGTTCGCTATCCGGAGGAGTGAGCGGCTGCCTTACCGAGAAAAGCACACCGGTACTCTAGAATGTCATGACAATCTAAAGCACTACTTCAGATCTGCAGCGTGTGCCGGTCTTGCTAACCCGGCCGAGACTTCCCGTTCCGCTATTGCCGTTCACTACCACGTACCGCTTCCCGCTTCGCCCGAACCCGCTCGCCGTACGCCGCGTAGCGTTCCCAGGCCATGAGGCCGTCCGCCCAGTACTTGCTCTCCGGCGGCGTCGCCTGGCGGCGCCAGCGGTGGCTCCCCGGCAGGAACGAGATGGCGCCGTCGCCCTTCGTGTAGTCGGTGAGCATCAGGTGGACATTGGCGTTGATGTTGATGGGGGGCAGGGCGTCCCGGGTGGGATCGAGATAGTCGCCGTGGATGCCCGTGCGACGTTCGCCGGGGCCTTTCACCCATGCATTGACAAGGCTCAGATGCAGTTGGTGCCGAGCAGGTATTGCACGAGCCCGAGACCGGCGGGGTTGTAGGTGACCTTCTCGAAGACGGGGTCTTCCCAGATCAGGAACCGAAGCTGGTCGTTGACGTTGTCCCAGCGGCCGACGTGGGTATCCAACGATCCGAAGCGGTCGGCGACGACCCGTTCCACGGCCTCCTTGACCTCGGGGCGGAACTCCGGCGGCCCGACCTTGTCCGGCGGCACGACGGTGAACCCGAACGCCTCGAGCTCCGCGACGTTGGATTCCAAGCCAAGTTGCTTGAGTTCCCCGTAGAGCAACGGCAGAGCGCCGGCGGACTCCCAGTTCTCGATCTCCATGCTCTACCCCCTAAACCGGAGAGCGGCAGTTTGTCGGATGCGATGCGTTGGCGACAAGACCAACGTCTCCGCGCTTAGAATGGTTCGTGTCGCAACGAGGAGGGAAGCAATGGCAATCGAGCTGCGACTGTTCGGCCGAACCGGCGTGCAGGTGAGCAACCTGTGTCTGGGAACCATGCTGTTCGGCACCCGCACCACGCGGGAAGAGTCCTACGCCATCGTCGACCGCGCCATCGACGCGGGCATCAACTTCTTCGATTCCGCCAACGTCTACGGGCGCGGACGGAGCGAGGAAGTCACCGGCGAGGCGTTGCAACGCAACGGCAAGCGCGACCGGATCGTGCTCGCCACGAAGTTCCACGGCGGCATGTCGGACGATCCCAACGACCGTGGCGCGAGCCGGCGGCACATCGTTGCGGCCTGTGAGGCGAGCCTCAAGCGGCTGAACACCGACTACATCGATCTCTACCAGATCCACCGGCCGCGGTCGGACACCGCCATCGACGAAACGCTGCGGGCGTTGGACGACCTCGTCCATCAGGGCAAGGTCCGCTACCTCGGCACCTCGACGTTCGCGGCCTGGCAGTTCGTCGAGTCGCTGTGGGCGTCGGAGAAGTACGGTCTCAACCGGTTCGTCTGCGAGCAGCAGCCCTACAACCTGCTCGACCGGCGTGTCGAACGGGAACTCATACCCATGGCAAGAACCTACGGCGTTGCCACGATCCCGTGGAGCCCGCTCGCCGGGGGATTGCTCACCGGCAAGTACCGGCGCGGGGAGGAACCGCCGGAAGGGACGCGTTTCGCGACGCCCAACAGGGTCCAGTCGCGTCGCTTCAACGAGCGGGTCTTCGACATCGTCGACGGGCTCGAGCCCATTGCCCGAGCCCACGACGCCACCGTGTCGCAGATTGCTCTGGCCTGGGTGGTGGCGCAACCCGGCGTGACCAGCCCGATCGTCGGCCCACGCACGATGGAGCAACTCGAGGACAACCTCGCGGCGTCGGACGTGGAACTCACCGACGAAGACCGCCAGGCGATCGACCGGCTGTTACCCCCTGGCACCAACGTCGCGCCCTACTACGAGGCGGACTTCGGCCCGCACCGGTTCAGGGTGTAGGGGCGGAGTAGACTGGACGCAACGAGATCGAGGGTTCAACGATGGCCGATCCAGAGAAACCCGACGTCCCGAAGATAGGGGGTCGCTACGCCGGCTACGTCACGGTCGTGCTGGTGATCGTCTATGTCTTCAACTTCATCGACCGCCAGATCGTCACGATCCTCGCCGAGGAGATCAAGGCCGACCTCGGCATATCCGATGCGCAGATCGGCTTCCTCTACGGGACGGCGTTCGCCGTGTTCTACGCGATCTTCGGCATTCCCCTGGGG
>JAPOYW010000263.1 GCA_026706425.1 Gammaproteobacteria bacterium | reverse complement strand
CATCGTCGCCCTCGCCGACCGCGACCTCCACCACCGTGCCCGCGAACGGCGACGGAATCTCCATGGATGCCTTTTCGGATTCGACGACGACCAGCAGATCGTCCACGGCCACCGCCTGTCCCTCGGCCACGGCGACTTCGATCACCGACACGTTCTCCGCTTCGCCGACATCGGGCAGACGAATCTCCACGCGTTCCATCCTGGTGGCAGGCGGCGCCCCGTCTGCCGTCGACAGCTCCGACTGCTCCTCCGCGACCGGCTCCGTCGCGGTCGTTTCGATCGCGTCCGGTTCGCCGTTGGAAATCTCCTCCATGCGAAGGATTGCGTCGCCCGCGTTCACCACATCGCCCAACGCCACGAGGATCTCGTCCACGGTTCCCGCAAACGGCGCGGGCACTTCCATCGACGCCTTGTCGGACTCGATGACGATGAGCGCGTCGTTCGTCGCGACGGTATCCCCGGAGACAACGCAGATCTCGATGACCTCCACGTCCTCGGCATCGCCGATGTCCGGGATCGTCACGTCCATCAGGCGAGCCTCGGGTTGGCCTTGTCCGCGTCGATGTCGAGATCAGCCATGGCCCGGGCCACTTCCGGGGCGGCGATGACCTGGCGATCCTGGAGTTCGCGAAGGGCTGCCAAGGTGACGAAACGTTCGTCCACTTCGAAAAAGTCGCGGAGCTTGGCGCGGGTATCGCTGCGCCCGAAGCCGTCCGTACCCAGCACCCGGTACGATGGCGCGGCAAAGTGACCCCGAATGGCCTCGGCATGGGCCTTCACGTAGTCCGTCGAGGCAATCACCGGCCAGTCGCCGTCCAGGCACTCCGCCACGTGGCTGGTACGGGGCTCCTCGGCGGGGTGGAGTAGGTTCCAGCGGGCCACATCGGCGCCGTTCCGGGCGAGTTCGGTGAAACTGGTCACGCTGTAGACCTCGCTCGACACGCCGTAGTCCTCGTGCAGCCGTCGCGCCGCCTTCTGCACTTCGCGCAGGATCGTGCCGCTACCGAGGAGGCGTACCTTCTTCGACCGGCTGCGGCCGTGGTGCTCGAGTCGGTAGATTCCATTGAGGATGCCCTGCTCCACTCCCTTCGGCATCGCCGGCTGCGGATAGTTCTCGTTCATCACGGTGATGTAGTAGAAGACCCGTTCCCGGTCCGCGACCATGCGCTTCAAACCGTCGTGGACGATCACCGCGAGTTCGTAGCCGTAGCAGGGATCGTAGGCGACGCAGTTGGGGATCGCGCCGGCAATCAAATGGCTGTGGCCGTCCTGGTGCTGCAGGCCCTCGCCGTTCAGCGTCGTCCGGCCGGCGGTCGCGCCAAGCAGGAAACCGCGGGATTGCATGTCCCCCGCCGCCCAGGCGAGATCGCCGACCCGCTGGAAGCCGAACATGGAGTAGAAGATGTAGAACGGGATCAAGGTGTAGCGGTGCGTGCTGTAGGAGGTGGCGGCCGCCAGCCACGCCGCGAAGGATCCCGCCTCGTTGATGCCTTCCTCCAGGACCTGGCCGTCCTTCGATTCCCGGTAGGAGGCGATCTCGCCGTGATCCTCGGGTTCGTACAGCTGCCCTTCCGACGAATAGATGCCCAGTTGTCGGAACATGCCCTCCATGCCGAACGTGCGGGCCTCGTCGGGGATGATCGGCACGATGCGCTTGCCGATGGCCTTGTCGCGGACCAGCGTGGACAGGATGCGTACGAAGCCCATCGTGGTCGAAACCGCACGTTCGCCGGTGCCTTTCAACTGCGCGTCGAAGGCGTCGAGGGCGGGCACCTCGATTGCCTGTTCGTCCGTCATCCGCATGGGGATCGGTCCGCCCAGGCTCGACCGCTGGCGTTGGAGGTAAAGCGACTCCGGCGCATCCGGCGGCGGCCGGTAGTACGGCACGTCCTTCAGTTCCTCGTCCGTGAGCGGCACGGCGAAGCGGTCCCGGAAGTGCTTCAGATCCTCGAATTCGAGCTTCTTGACCTGGTGGGTGGTGTTCTCCGCCTCGCCGGCATCGCCCATGCCGTAGCCCTTGACCGTTTTGGCGAGGATCACCGTCGGCTCGCCGGTGTGGTTCACCGCCGCGTGGTAGGCGGCGTAGACCTTGAACGGATCGTGCCCGCCCCGGTTCAGGCGCATGATGTCGTCGTCGGAGAGGTTCGCAACCAGCTTCTTAAGCTCGGCATGCGTGCCGAAGAAGTGCTCGCGCGTGTACGCGCCGCCCTTGGCCTTGTAGTTCTGGTACTCGCCGTCGACCGCTTCGTTCATGCGCTGCTGCATGAGACCCCGGGTGTCGTTGGCGAACAAGGGATCCCACAACCGCCCCCAGACCACCTTGATCACGTTCCAGCCGGCGCCGCGGAACGCACCTTCCAGTTCCTGGATGATCTTGCCGTTGCCGCGCACCGGGCCGTCCAGGCGCTGCAGGTTGCAGTTCACGACGAAAATCAGGTTGTCGAGCTTCTCGCGGCCGGCGAGTCCCAGGGCACCCAGCGATTCGGGTTCGTCGCACTCGCCGTCACCCAGGAACGCCCAGACCTTGCGATCGCCCATGGGGATGAGACCGCGGCTGTCCAGGTACTTCATGATGTGGGCCTGGTAGATCGCCTGGATGGGCCCCAAGCCCATGGACACGGTGGGGAACTGCCAGTAGTCCGGCATCAGCCACGGGTGGGGATATGAAGACAGGCCGTGGCCGTCGACCTCCTGGCGGAACGAATCCAGGGCCGCCTCGTCCAGTCGCCCCTCCAGGAACGACCGCGCGTAGATGCCCGGCGAGCTATGGCCCTGGAAGTAGATCAGGTCCCCCGCCTGCTCGTCGGTGGGGCCCCGGAAGAAATAGTTGTAGCCGACGTCGTAGAGCGTGGCCGCGGAGGCGAAGGTCGAAATGTGGCCGCCGAGGTCGCCGCTCTTGCGGTTGGCGCGCACGACCATCGCCAGCGCGTTCCAGCGGATCAGCGAGCGGATGCGGCGCTCCATGAAGAGATCCCCGGGCATGAACGCCTCGTGGTTCGCGGGGATGGTGTTCCGGTACGGCGTGGTGATCGTGTACGGCAATCGCGCCCCGGTCTGCGTGAGACGGGACGACAAACGTTCGAGGAGGAAGTTGGCCCGGTCGATGCCGGCGTTGTCGAGCACGTACTCCAGTGCTTCGACCCACTCGCCCGTTTCCTCGGGATCCGGATCCTGGCCGTTCTTGTCCAACGAACCGTCAAGACGCTGCCCATCGAGCGTCCGTGTCGGCGACTGTTCCCTAGGGTCGGCCATCGGGCGGTCCTTCTAACGGGTTCGGATTATAGGACGATTGCGGACCCACCGACGCAGGCGGCAGGGGCGACCAGCACGCTGACCGTAGCGTGGAACGGTACGTAGAGCCCTCAATCCGACAACGGCCACAACCGACATGCACCTAGGACACCGCTCGTATCGCCATGTTCCGCGGTTACTACCCTTGTCCGGCCCTCGTGTGAGAATCCGTAGCCGCCCATGCGCCGGGCGACGTCGTCCGCCAATCCTTCGATGTTGGACAATCCGCCGCCGAGAACGATCACATCCGGATCCAGGACGTTGACCATCTGCGCAAGCGACCGGGCAAGCATCGTCTTGTAGAGATCGACGCTCGGCGCGGCTGGAGGAATCCGCTCCGCATTCAAGCGTTCTCCTCCGAGTTCGCCATGCGTCGCGGCGAGACCGGGTCCGGACAGGAACGTCTCCACGCAGTTGAGGCGACCGCAATAGCACGGTCGATCCGCGAGGCCGGTCTCCAGGTGCTTCGTCGCGGGATCCGAACGCAGGTACGGCAATGGCGTGTGTCCCCACTCCCCAGCCACCGCGTTGGCCCCGGCAAGCAATCGCCCGTCGACGACGATCCCGCCGCCGACCCCCGTGCCGAGAATGACGCCGAACACCACCCGCGCTCCCCTTCCGGCACCAGCCAACGCCTCCGATAGGACCAGGCAGTTGGCGTCGTTGGCGACTCGGACCCGCCCGTCCAAGGCCGCGTTCAGGTCGTCGAGCAGCGGTCTGCCGTTCAGCCAAGTCGAATTGCAGTTCTTCATGGTTCGCGTCGACTCGACCCAGGCACCGGGTGTGCCGATGCCAACCGGTGGTCGGTCACCGGACGCGGCATCGATCCGAGCCACGAGGTCGGCAAGTAGCGTCACCGTGGCCTCGTAGTCCCGGGGTGTGGCCAGGCGTTCGCGGGAGACGACCCGACCGGTACGATCAAGGAGCACGGCTTCGATCTTCGTGCCGCCGAGGTCGATGCCGATGCGCAGACCCCCGCTCACCGCCCGAGCGCCCGGTAGAGCCGCAGCCAGTCGAACGCCGGCCCGGGGTCAGTCTTGCGCCCCGGCGCGATCTCCGAGTGGCCGACCACGTCCGCAAGCGACAGGCGCGGATAGTGGCGCAGAAGCACGGCGAGTACGTCGACCAGCTTGTTGTACTGGGGTTTCGTGTAGGGCCGGTCATCCGTGCCCTCGAGTTCGATCCCGATCGAGTAGTCGTTGCACCGCTCGCGACCCCGATGGCTCGAGACGCCCGCGTGCCACGCGCAGCGATCGAACGGCACGAACTGGGACACGTCACCGCGGCGGGAGAGCAGAAGGTGGCTCGATACGCGCACGCCCTGGAGATCCGCGAGCGACGGATCCACCGCGGTGTCGAGGGTATTGGTGAACAACGCCTCGACCAGTCCCGTGCCGAACTTCCCCGGCGGCAGCGAGATGCCGTGGATCACGACGAGGCAAATATCCTCGGAATCCGGGCGCGCGCTGGCGTTCGGCGACGGCATTCGCCTGGCGCCCCGCAGCCAATGATCGGTGGTGACGGTGACCATATACTCGCCAATATGGAACCCGACGCCGACACGGTCAAACGCAACGTCGCGGCCGCGCTCGCCGAGGATGTCGGCAGCGGCGATGTCAGCGCGGATCTCATCGACGAGGAAGCACATGTCCGCGCGCGCATCGTCACCCGCGAGCCGGGCGTATTCTGCGGGCAGGCGTGGGCCGAGGAAACGTGCCGGCAGATCGATCGGGGAATTCGTCTCCACTGGCGTGTCGACGACGGAGCACGGATCGAGAACGACGACGCATTGGTTGATCTCGAGGGACCGGCTCGCGGCCTGCTGACGGCAGAACGCACGGTATTGAACTTCCTGCAACTGCTCTCGGGCACGGCAACACGGACTCGTCGATTCGTCGATGCCGTCGTCGGAACGGAGACCGTGATCCTGGATACCCGCAAAACTCTCCCCGGGCTACGGGTTGCCCAGAAATACGCGGTCCGTGTTGGAGGTGGCCAGAATCATCGCGTGGGCCTTTTCGACGCGATACTGCTCAAGGAGAACCACATCGCCGCGGCCGGGGGAATCGCCGCCGCGGTGTGCCAGGCGCGCGGTCGCCACCCCGGCATGCCCGTCGAGTTGGAGGTGGAAGACCAACACGAACTCGCCGACGCCATCGCGGCCGGCGTGGACCGCATCCTGCTGGACAACTTCTCCATCGACGACCTGCGTGCCGCCGTCGCAACGACTGCGGGGAGAGTGCCGTTGGAGGCCTCTGGTGGGATCACCCTCGACAACGTTGCCGAGGTCGCGCGGACCGACGTTGACTACATCTCGGTGGGAGAGTTGACGAAGAACGTCACGCCCCTCGATTTGTCGATGCGGTTCCACGCGAGTTGAGCCGAGTGGTGCCGGCCGCGTCCTTCGACGCGGCCCGCCCGGCTTGAATCCTCATGTGGGTCGGTTTGGGTGTCGCCTCACGCCTAGGTGGGCCGCTTCCGGATTTTCGGCACTCCTTCGAAGGTGAGAGACGTTCACTTTGGGGACGTACAGGTGAAAAAACACCGCTTGAACGCACGCCAGCGTGTCCACCAGAGTAACCGCGTTGAAACGCCTTGAGAGGAACCCGATGAAACACTTGCTGAAGTTCACCGCTACACCCGCAGCGCTTGCGCTGGCTCTCTTGATTGGCGGAACGCCAAGCGCTCCGATAGCGGGTCTCTTACCCACCGTCGGGGGATGCGCGTTTGCTAATGCGCCAGTCCCTCCGGGGGGGAACGATCCCATCTATGCTTGCAGCTCCGGGTACGGATACTACGATAACGATGCAGACCAGTATTCGTGGGTTGGCAACATTCATGCGTGGGGGGGCTTTGATTCGAAATGCTACAACTGCACCGCGTTGGCGGAATACGCGGACGATTATCAAGTTCGCGCTTACGCTAATGGCGCCGTCGCCTTGGTGGCGGCATTTGTCCCGAAAGCGCAATTAGCTGCGGCGGTCTTCGGGTCCATAGCGCTGTATCACCAAGTTGGCGCGTGGTACCTTCGAAGGGTGGCCCGACGGGCGGGGTGCTAGCAAATGACGGCTCGACAATGGATATTCGGCGCGGTGGCACTTGCCATCGCCGCATGCGCGGTGGCATTCACATTGGTCGGCGAGACGCGATACGCGCTTTTCCCCGCCTTGGCAGCCGTTCTGGCGGTCACAGGCATGATTGCGTACGAGTTTGTTTCAGCGAAGCGCGAGCATCGCAACATGCGATGGCGCAAGCCGTCGCGGCCGGAGGTTGCGTTCCTCGCCGTGGTCGCGACGACCATCGCGCTTGGCACACTCGATCACTGGGGTGGCGGGTGACCACTACGCCATGAAGCGGGATCGCCATCCGACGCAGCGAGCGGCGACTCTTCCGCCTCTTGAACGGCGGGGCGACTGTCAGCCGGGCGCCGTCGCCCCCCTGCGCGAAAAAATGCGTTCTGGCGCGTTCTGAGCGCCCCAAAGCCGGGCCGGCGCTTCGCATTCGCTGTGCGCCGCCTCCGCCTCCGGCCCAGCCACGCCGTCCTTTCAAGGAACATCCGCCGCGGGTCGCTACGCTCCTTTTGGCGTCATGTTCCATGAAAGGCGTTCTGCGCAGGTTCTTTGACGCTTCAACAGCCGCTGGGTTCGCAATGTGCCCGCGCATCGAATTTCTCCGGAACGCCCCAAGCCTTTGATTTTGTTGGTGCCGGAAGGCGGACTCGAACCGCCGACCTACTGATTACGAATCAGTTGCTCTGCCGACTGAGCTATTCCGG
>JAPOYW010000472.1:5461-7067 GCA_026706425.1 Gammaproteobacteria bacterium | reverse complement strand
GGCCGCAACCACCACAGCGTGGGCCTGAGCCGGGTCGCGGAGATGGTCAACGGGTTCCCCAACACCCGGGGCTTCGTGTCGAGGGAGGCGGCAAACATCGCCGAAATGCTTCGGCCCCACGGCTACCAGACGCTCGCCTCCGGCAAGTGGCATCTGACGTCGATCAACGAGACCAGCCCCGCCGGTTCGTACGACCACTGGCCGCTGCAGCGCGGTTTCGACCGTTTCTACGGGTTCCTTGCGGGTGAGACCAACCAGTGGAACCCGGAGCTGATCCTCGGCAACGAGCGCATCGAGCAACCCACGGGCAAGGACTACCACCTGTCGGAGGGGATCGTCGACACGGCGTGCATGTGGCTTCGGCAACTGGTCTCCGCCGCACCCGACAAGCCGTTCTTCCTCTACGTGGCTTTCGCAGCCGGACACTCGCCCCACCATGTACCGCGCGCCTTCGCCGACAAGTATCGCGGGTGGTTCGACGATGGCTGGGACGTGGCCCGGGAGCGTATCCTGGCCCGGCAGAAGGCATCGGGCCTGTTGCCCCGCGATCAGCGACTGGCGCCCCGCAATCCCGGCGTACAGGTCTGGGACGAGTTGGATGCCGACGAGAAACGCCTTGCAGCGCGGTTCGAGGAGGTCTTTGCCGGGTTCCTCGACCACACCGACGTGCAGATCCAGCGCCTGTTCGACCAGATCGACGCCCTCGGAAAGCACGAGGACACCATCGTGCTCGCCATCTCCGATAACGGCGCGAGTTCGGAAGGGGGGCCCCACGGCACCTACGACCACCAGCGGTCCAGGAACGGCTTCGGCAGCAGCGTCGAGGAGAACCTGGCGCGGCTCGACGACATGGGCGGCCCGCTCACCTACAACCACTATCCCTTCGGTTGGGCCATGGCCGGCAACACGCCCTTCAAGCGCTACAAGGCGAATACCTATGCCGGCGGCGTACGCGCACCTCTCCTGGTTCGCTGGCCAAACGGCATCCATGCCAAGGGCGAGACGCGCAGGCAGTTCTACCACGTCGTCGACATCACGCCGACGTTGATGGACCTCATCGGTCTCCCGGCGCCAAAGCACGTCAACGGCGTCGAACAGATGCCGTTCCACGGTACCTCGATGGCCCACACCCTGAACGACAACGACGCGAACACCCAGAAGACCGTCCAGTATTTCGAGACGATCGGCCAACGCGCCATTTGGCACGAGGGCTGGAAGGCCGTCACCTTCCACCACCGGGGCACAAGTTTCGACGACGACGTCTGGGAGCTCTACCACCTCGACGTGGACCTGGCGGAGATCGATAACCTCGCCGACACGCATCCCGATAGACTCAAGGAGCTCGTCGAGCTCTGGTGGAGTGAAGCCGAGCGGTACGGGGTCCTGCCGCTCGACGACCTAACCGGGCGGCGCGGAATCGGGTGGTGGCCGGAACCCGGCAACCGCTGGGTGCTCTACCAGGACGCCGTCCTGCCGCACTTCTTCAGGGCCGGACCTCGCGTCCGAGGCGTCTCGCATCGCATCACCGCGCGGATCGAGCGGTCGTCCACGAACGCCCAAGGCACGATCATCGCCGACGGGGGGCGCTTCGGGGGTTGGAGCGTGT
>JAPOYW010000472.1:0-5451 GCA_026706425.1 Gammaproteobacteria bacterium | reverse complement strand
CGGCACCCGGCTGCACTACACGACCAACAACTTCGGCGGGCGCTGTCGCGTGTCGTCGCCGGTGGCCATTCCTCCGGGGTCCGCAACGGTTCGCGCCGACGTCGTGAGAACCGGGACCGACGAGGGACGGGTGCGGTTCTTCGTCGACGACGAGCCAGCGGGGGGCGGCGTACTGGCGCCGTTCCGCTACCACAACTTCGTCAACGAACCCCTGGACGTCGGTCGCGACAGTCAAACGCCGGTGGACGACGCCTACGAGTCGCCGTTCGTCTTCGACGGCCGCATCGTCGACGTGGTGATCGAGGCGTTCGGCAACGAAGTCGTCGACCAGGAGACGCTGCTCGAGGAATTGATGGCAACCCAGTAGTCCGTATGAGCGCCGAATGCGCACGCAACATCCGTAGGGGACGGGCTTGTCCCGTCCCGGCGCGCCCTTCGGGCGCGATCGAGAATGCTGCCGCATTCTCGTACCACAACCCCGACCGATGCGGGTTCGGCGGGCGACCACAAGGGTCGCCCCTACGGGACGGGTCTTGGCTTGGGTTGATGGTCCTCATCCTTTTACTGAGCGCTTGCCAACCGCCGGATCCCCCCGACTGGTTCGTTGATGTCGCCCCGGAGCTCGGTCTCCTGTTCCACCACACCTCGGGTGTCCGGGGCGAGTTCCTGTTGCCGGAAATAATGGGATCCGGCCTCGCATTGTTCGACTACGACGGCGACGGGGACCTCGACGTGTATCTCGTAAACGCCGATGGCGAGGTCGCCACCGGCAACCGGTTGTTCCGCCAGGATGCGGATGGCGTCTTCCGCGACGCGACGAGGGAATCCGGAACGGGCGACGCCGGCTACGGCATGGGCGCGGCCATCGGCGACATCGACAACGACGGCGACCTCGACCTCCTGGTCACCAACGACGGCCCCAACCGGCTGTATCGAAACAACGCCGACGGCACCTTCTCGGACATTACGGAAAGCGCCGGCATCGAAGGCGCCCGCTGGTCGACGTCGGCGGCGTTCTGCGACATCGACGAAGACGGGCTCCTCGATCTTTACGTCGCGAACTACGTCACCAACGAACCGCCCTACGCCTGCGCGAGCGGCACCGGCGAGCCGGACTATTGCGGCCCCAACGCCTACCGCGGCGTAACCGACCGCTTGTACCGGAACAACGGCGCCGGGTTTGTGGATGTCAGCGCCACGAGCGGGATCGCACAGACGGCGCGCAACGGTCTGGGGGTGGTGTGTTTCGACTTCGACGGCGATGCCCGGGACGATTTCCTCGTCGCGAACGACGGCGAACGCAATCAACTCTGGATGAACGAGGGCGACGGCACGTTCGTCGACCGGGGCGTGCGGTTCGGCATCGCCACGAACATCGAGGGCGATACCGAAGCCAGCATGGGAATCGCCCTGGGCGACGTCGACGGTGACTTGCGGCTGGATGCGCTCATGACCCACTTGAGCGGAGAGACCAATACGCTCTACCTCGCTGATCCTCTTGGCATGCTGCTCGACTCCTCGGCGTTGTCCGGCGTCGGCTTTCCGAGCGTGGCCGACACCGGTTTCGGTGTCGTGCTGGCCGACCTCGACCAGGACGCGGACCTGGACCTCGCCGTGGCCAACGGCCGGGTCCAGCGCGGCACCGACTCGACCGCGCCACCGGGCGGCGAGTCGGCCATGGACACGTTCCGGCGACTCTACGCCGAACCGAATCTGCTCATGGTGAACAACGGCCGGGGCTGGTTCGACGACCGTTGCGAGGCGACCCCCGGTTTCTGCGCCGCCGTCGAAGTGAGTCGCGGTCTGCTCACTGCGGACGTCGACGCCGATGGCGACCTCGACATACTCGTCACCAATGCCAACGGGCCTGCGCGGCTGTACCGGAACGACATTCCGGACAAGGGGAACTGGCTCAAACTGCGCCTTGCCGATCCGGTGGTGAATCGGGATGCCATCGGTGCCACGGTGCGCGTCCGTTTAGGGGACACCTGGCAGGCAAGGCCAGTGGTTCATGCCACTAGCTACCTGTCGAGTGCGGACGCGCAAGTGCATTTCGGATTGGGACCGGCCGGGGCCGTCGGCGAAATCGAGGTGATCTGGCCCGACGGGGCGCGCGAGCGGTTCCCTGGAGTCCCCGCAAACCATTCGACCGTGATCCGCAAAGGCACAGGACGCGGGGACGGCGTTTGAGCATGGCCGTCAGGATGGCGGGATTCCTTGCGCTCGGGGCGTTTGTGCTTTCCGGGTGCGGTGAGCAAATGCCGGAACCCACCATCCCCCGCCTCGAGACGAATGGCATGGAAGCACCCGTGCGAGTCCTGATCGACGCCGTCACGCGCAACCTCGAGGGCAACCGCCACTCGGCCAATGCCTGGGGACGACTCGGGCGGGTCTACCACGCCCACGAGCTGTATGCGCCGGCGCTCGCCTGCTACCACCAGGCAATGCGGCTCGACGCGGACGACTACCACTGGCCCTACCTTGCCGCCCATGCCGCCTCGGTAGTCGACACGGACGCGGCGGCGACCCTATTCGAACAGGCTCGTGCCCTCGCCCCGGGAGATACAACGATTCTTGTCGCCCAGGGCGACCTGCTCGCCCAGTTGGGTCGTCCAGACGCCGCCCGCGAGGCCTATCTCGCCGCACTGGACGCCGACGATCGCTCCAGTTTCGCGCATGTGGGACTGGCGAGGGCCGCGCTCGTCGAGGGCGATTTGCCCCGAGCGCGGTCCCTACTCGAACGCGCCGCCGAACTGGCACCCACCGACGGCAGCATCTACCCCCTGCTGACCCGGGTCCTTGGCCGGCTTGGCGAGACCGAACCGGCGGCCCGGGCCGAATGGCTCGCCAAGGTCTACGACACGCCGCTCACTCCCCGCGACCCGCCCCTCGACGCCATGCGGCGACTCGCCGCGAACTCGCACGCCCTTGCCTCGGCCGGGCGGACTCTTGCCGAACGCGGCGACCTGCTTGGGGCTGAAGCGCAGCTGCGCAGGGTGCTTGCGATCCGCCCAGGGACACCCCTGGAACTCGGCAATCTCGCCACCGTGCTGTCACGACAGGGCCGTCACGCCGAGGCGATGGAGCTCTTCGCCCAGGGTCTCGCCGGCAACCCCGACGACGTTGTTCTCTTGAGCCACCAGGGACTGACGCAGCTGAAGATGGGCGATGTCGAAGCCGCCGAGGCTTCCCTCGAGCGTGCCGCGACCCTCGATCCGTCCTACCCGCAAGCGCAGTTCAATCTCGGCGTGCTTCGCTTCGGTCAGGGCAGGCACTGGGACGCGATTGTTCTCTTTGAACGGACCCTAGACCTCAACCCGGGCTTCACCGACGCCTATCTGAACCTCGGGAGCACCTACGCGGCTCTTGGCGAATACGAGCGGGCTCTCGACCCCTGGGAGCGTCTGAGGCATGCCCAGCCGAACAACGCGGGGCTCATCCACAACATCGCTTTGGCCAACGCACGCCTCGGCCGGCTCGACTCGGCGATTGCCGACTTCGAACACGCCATCGAACTCGATCCGGACAACGCCGCCAGCCGCCGCGAGCTATCTAGGGCTCGGCTGCGTCAGCGGGCCGATTGAGCGGCTCGGCGGGCGGCGCAGCTCGATCCCGTTGAAGCACTACGACACGACTAGCGGCCGGTCCCGGCTTTGACACTTGACCTGTGTGCCGGTAGCGGACAGCGTGTCACGACCGAACCGACTCACGGGGAAGGGCCAAAGCGCTGGCGTTCGGGATCCCCGGAGCACTCCCGGGGAACACCATGAAAATCGATCTTTGCAAAATCGATTTTCATGGTATTGTGCTCGCGTGCTGGTACGCGATGCCCATCGAGCCATCGAGACGGCCCTCCGCCGCGCTCCCGTTGTCGTGCTCGCAGGTCCCAGGCAGTGCGGCAAGACGACACTGGCGCGGGAGTTCCTGGCTTCCGACTCGGTCAACTACTTCGACCTCGAATCGCCCGCGAGCCTCGCCCGCCTAGACGAGCCGATGACCGCGCTGGCGCCCCTGCGCGGACTGGTCGTGATCGACGAGGTGCAGTTGCGACCGGAGCTGTTTCCGACGCTGCGCGTTCTCGTCGACCGGACACCCTCGCCCTCGCGGTTTCTGGTTCTCGGCAGCGCGTCGGGTCCGCTTCTCCGCCAGACATCCGAGAGCTTGGCAGGCCGGGTGGAACGAGTCCTCCTGGGAGGTTTCACGCTGCGCGAGACGACCGGCGACTCGCCAGACGCCCAAGCGCGATTGTGGCGTCGTGGGGGAATGCCGCGCTCGTATCTCGCCGCGAACGAAGCGGACTGCGTCGCGTGGCGTCGGGAGTTCATACAGACCCTGTTGGAACGGGACTTTCCGCAGTGGGGCATTTCCGTGCCCGCGGCGGCAATGGGGCGTTTCTGGACCATGCTGGCGCACTACCACGGACAGACGTGGAACGCCGCCGAACCGGCTAGGGCGCTCGGAGCTCCGCCGGCTGCGGTCCGCCGCTATCTGGATATTCTCACCGACGCGATGATGGTGCGCCAGCTACGACCCTGGTTCGCCAACCTGCGCAAACGCCAGGTGAAGGCACCGAAGATTTACCTGCGAGACTCGGGTCTGCTGCACCAATTGCTGGGCATAGCCACGGAGACGGAACTCATGACGCACCCTCGCGTCGGCGCGTCGTGGGAAGGGTTCGTTCTCGAGCAGGTGCTCGCCATGGAACCCCACGATGAGGCCTACTTCTGGGCAACGCATCAAGGTGCCGAAATCGATCTGATCCTGCGCCGGGGCGGAAGTCTCTATGGCGTCGAGTGCAAGTTCGCCGACGCGCCGCGCGTGACGCCTTCCATTCGCAACGCCTTGGCCGATCTCGGCCTCGTTCGAGTATCCGTGGTCTATCCCGGCGACCAGCGCTTCCCGCTCTCCGAGCGCGTCGAAGTGGTGCCGCTCTCGGCGTTGTCGCAAGACGCCCCGCTGTTCGACACGACCGACCCGCAAGCCGAGTTGCCATGCCGGACATCGCCATCGTGACCGGCCAGGGTGCCAAAGACACCTCGGCATCGTGACCGCCGACGGCGGTATGAATTCCTTCGTCGTCTACCCGGAAAAGTGAGGCCGGTATCCCCCGGTCCTGTTCTACATGGATGCGCCCTGCAAGCGCGCGACGGGTCCACGCGTATCCGCTCGAATGCCCTCCGCCGGGGCGCTCCCGCTTAGGCAGCTGTCGAACGCCATGCGTCACGGCAGCATCAGCGTGTTCGGCGCAATGTCATTTCGATATGGCTTGGGGAGAACGTCCTACGCCGTGTGAGACCGAATCGCGTGTGTCCGAGTCTCCTTTTGGGGAATCCTCCGGACTCCTTGTGTCCGAGAATCCCGTTACTCGGCTGCTGGCCCCTGTCGTCGCGAAGACGGGCGTAACGTGCGCCACCAAGTCACATAAGTCCCTACAAAAATCAAACCCACGAC
>JAPOYW010000641.1 GCA_026706425.1 Gammaproteobacteria bacterium | reverse complement strand
CTCTTCGTGGACCTCCTGTGTGTGAGTCGGGCAACTCTGACTCCCCAACGGACGATGAACAGTGGGCCGAGTCTGCAATCCGAGTAGGAAATCACCCCGTCGTGCCATCAGCCACCGGCCATCAACTCGCCAAAGCCTCCCGGGGCCGCCCGCGTCGGCTCAGTCAGGAAGAACCCGGACTGCGCTCCTCAACGTAGCCGATCCACGTACTGGCGTTGCGGCGTACACTGTCCTTTTCGCTGCGCATGGCGTTCTCGAAGGCGTCGATGGCTTGGTCGAACCGTCCGAGTTCGGCAAGTGCGACACCTTGCAGCAGCCAAACTGCCCCCGGCTCTTCCAGACCACCTTTCTCCATGGCCAGACGGCAGGATTCCACAACCCCCTCCCACTCGCCGGTCTCGTTCAACAACAGGGCCTTTCGATGGTATACGTCGCCGTCGTCCGAGAGCCGGGCCAGCTTGTCGATGGCATCGACGGCCCGGTCGGTTTCTCGCGCCATGGTCCACGAGTTGAGTAGCAGCCTGAGATGCTCGGAGTTTTCCTCGACATGGCCCCGCTCCATCGCCTCGCTCAGAATCACTCCGGCACGGGCCGGGTTTTCGAGAAACAGATTGAGCCGGACCAGGTTGAGAATGTCGGCCTCGACAACCAACACGCCTCGCTGCCAAGGAATCAAAAGCGCCGCAAGTGCGCCTTCGTCCTGACCGGTCTCCGTGTAGAGGCCGGAAAGCACGACGTAGTTGCGCACCTTGTCCGGCCAGATCCCGATGTTGTCCTTTAGTAGATTGATGGCATCGGCGAGCTGGCCCAATCTAACGTGGATGGCCAATTGCAGATCGCGCCAATTCTCGCTGGGTAGCTCGGCAAGTTGGTTTGCTCGTACCACATAGGGCAAGGCTTCACGCATCATCTCTCGCTGGGCGAAGTTTGCGCCCATGAAAATATACGCCTCGGCAATGGGATCTTGTTCGTAGCGGAACCAGCGCATTAAGGCAGCATTGGATTCTTCATAGCGTTCGTTGCCCGCGTGATAGCTGGCCACCGAATAGACGATGCCTTGCTGTTGGTGGGTGGGTAAGGCGTCCAGTTCCAGGCATTTCTGGAACGCGTCCAACGCCTCGTCTTCACGCCCAAGCTGCGAGTAGACGAATCCGTAGGTCTGGTACAGCTGCGCGGCCTCGTACTTGCCGATGCGGTTCGGGCGGATCCGGCCCATCATTTCCAGCGCTTCCTCGGGACTGTCCCCGTCCAGCAGTTCATGCACGCGGAAGAGCCGATGGTAGAAGCCCTCGCTCATCGTAGTGGACGTCGCCTCGCGCACGTCGGCAACCCGGTCGGCCCGGAGCGGATGCCATTGCGGCAAGTCGCCGGCGTCGCTCTGCGCTGTCGCCACTGGTGCCAGCATTGCCGACGCCAGCGCAATGACCGCCCTACGGGCCGGTCGGTCGCGTCCGCAACGTCCCGAGATCATCAGTCTTCCAATTCGAACACGATGCTGGTCTTGGCCCACCGCTCCACGGGAACCCCGTCGACCACGCGGGGCTTGAATATCCAACGCCGGACGGCCCGCAACGCGTTGCGGACGAACAATCGCCCCGGTTCGGCTTCCGTTACCTTTACGTCCAAGACGCTGCCGTCCGTACCGATCAGCACCTCGAACTTGACGAACCCCTCCGTGCCATCCACCAACGCCTGGCGCGGATACTGGGGATTGATCCGAACGATGGGCTCGAGCTCCCCCTCCGGTGCGGCCTGTCCCGGTTCCCAAGTACCCAGGTAAGGTCCCACACCGGCAGCCCCGGACACGTCGATCGATGGGAGGTCAATGCGCATCGAGTGTCTCTGCGGTTTCGCTTCGTTGGTCACCTCCAGTTTGGGTGGTGGCGGCGGTGCCTTCGGCGGTGGTGGCTTCTCGGGCTTGACGCGCCGCTTGGTCTGTACGACCTGCTCTTCCTCCACGCGAATCAGGTCGACGATCTGCCCCGCGTTCGCGGCACCGTGACGGCCCCGCTGCCCGGCTATCAGGGCGTTCATGATCATGAACAGCACCAGTGCCACGAACACCCCGCCGGCAACCGATGCCAAGGTACGCCGGCTTGTCGGGCTCACAACGAGTCGACGCCTTCTGCAGCCAGAGCGATCGACGTCACGCCGGCAGCGCGCACGTTGTCCATCAAGTCCAGGACCAGACCCGTCGAGGCTGTTTGATCCGCCACGATGACGACGCTGCTCTGCGGGTTCTCCGCCCGCGCAGCCTCGACCAGTTGCCTTATGCCGTGAAGAGCGACGGACCTATTGTTCATCCAAACCTGATCGGCGCTCGACACGGCGATCAGGATGTTGGCCCTCTCCTTGGTTGCCGCGGTCTGGGCGAGGGGACGGACCGGGTCGATGCCGGGCTCCCGGACGAAGGAAGTCGTGACGATGAAGAAAATGAGCATGATGAACACGATGTCCAGCATGGGCGTGATGTTGATTTCCCACTCTTCGTCGGGTTTGCGTCTGCTGATCTGCCGCATTGCCCTAAGCCCGCGAGCACCCGCTACGGCGTGGATGCCGCAACGGAGACCTTCCCGGCGCCCGCGACGCGGGCCTGGTCGATGACTCTCACCATGAGACCGGAATCCGTGGCCCGATCTGCGATGACCACTACGGTCGCGTCGGGTTTGCGGGCCAGACCGGAAACTATATTCGCCCGGATGGCTCCCGCGTGGACGAGCCGATCCTCCACGAAGATCTGACCGGCAGCGTCGATGCGAACGGCGATCACCTCGGAACGTTTCTGCTCCTGGACCGGGGCGTTGGAGGGCCGGTCGAGGTCCACGCCCAGTTCCTTGCGGAACGACGTCGTCACGATGAAGAAGATCAGCATGATGAACACGATGTCGAGCAACGGCGTGACGTTGATCTCGGCTGTTTCAGCCGACCGCTTGCGACGCTTGCGCTCAATCATGGGCTATCCCGTGCCAGCCTCGAGCTGCATTCGGAGTCCGTCGTCGAGTTCCTCCATTTTGCGTTGCGCGCGCTGCTTCAGCCAGACGGAGAAATAAAGGCCCGAGAGAGCGGCCACGAGGCCGGCCATGGTCGGTATCGTCGCCTGGGAGACACCACTGGCCATCAAACGGGCATTACCGGTGCCAAACGCCGTCAGCGTCTCGAAGACCTGCACCATCCCCCAAACGGTTCCCAGCAGTCCCAGGAGCGGAAGAATCTGCATGAGCGTTTGAATCAGCCGTAGATTGCGCTCGGCGTTCAGACCCACCTCGGAGAGAATGAGGCGCCGAACGCTGCTTGCGGACCAGGATCCGTCACAGAGGCCGGCTGACCAAATGAGCCGCGCACTATGCATTTCCTGCGGAAGCACGCGAAAGAAATACCAGAGCCGCTCCACGATCAGCGACCACATGACCACGGTTACGGCGAATATCGCGTACAGAACGGGACCGCCCAATTCGAAAAAGCCGCGCAGCGTGGTCCAAGCGTCGTAGAAGAGGGTCATCGACGGGCTGCCGCTAGCCGAGCTGTCCATCGCCAGGCGCATCCTCCGCCCGGCGCGCGATCAAACCTGCGCTTTGCTCCTCCAGAACTTCCACGAGTCGGTGGCTCGCACTGGACACGATGCTGTGCAGGAGCACCAGCGGAATGGCGACGACCAGGCCCAGCACCGTGGTCATCAGGGCCTGGGAAATACCGCCGGCCATCAGCTTGGGATCTCCCGTGCCGAACAGCGTCAATTGCTGGAAGGTGATGATCATCCCGACCACCGTTCCGAGCAAACCCAGGAGCGGCGCGACGGCCGCGAAGACCTTGAGAATCCCTTGATAGCGCTCGAGAGCCGGCGCTTCGCGCATTATTGCTTCGTCGAGCTTGAGCGCCAGCGCCTCAAGGTTCCCGGCACGGTGTTCCTCGTACACGCCGAGGATACGACCCAAGGGGTTGTCCCCGCTCGGCGTGGGACTTCGCAGTTGGGCGCGTATGCGGCGATCCGCTCTCTGCAGTACGACGAGACGCCACAGGGCAAGGAGCAACCCGATGACACCCATGCCGATGATCGTGTAACCCACGTAGCCGCCCTGCCGTATACGCTCGGGTAGATCGGGCGCGTGGGTGAGCATCTCCAAAAGCCGTCCCCGGGTCGGGTCGATCGCCATCCCCACCGTATCCGACCCCGCATCTTCCAAGTCTTCGGCCATCGTGAGGAAGCGTCCTGGCGGCTGGCGCGGTAGTGTTTGGATCGCGCCGGAGTCTGGATTCCGGATCAGGAACTTTCCGTCGTGAACGAGATTGAAGGCACCTATCCGGACGACCTCGCCAGACGTTTTCCGACCGGACGGGCCGGTGACTTCCGCGTTGAACCGAACGACCTGTCCGGACTGCGCCATCTCCTCGAGCAACATCAACTGCAGGCCGCGCAAATCCTTAAGGCTCGGCAGCTCTTCCGCCTGCGCTACCCCCCGGGCCACGTCGACTCGGCCCGGGTACTGCGCGGACACCAGGGAGTTCTGCACTTCCCCAACGGTATCGCCCGCCACGTCACGCACGACCCCGAATAATTCGCCGAAGTTGCCGATTCGGATTCGCAATCGCTCCGCAAGCTCGGCCAGATCCGTTTCGTTCTGCTCGTATTGCCGGTTCAAGTCCGCGCTTCGACGTTTTTCCGCTTCCAACTCGCGGGTCACGGTTTCCAACATGCGTTGCCGTTCGTCCCTGGCCTCGCGGAAACGTTCGACACGGGCCCGATTCAGCCGCGAACCCTCCTCGGCCTCGACGCGGATGAACTCCAACAGTTGCAGCACCGTGTCGGGTCGTTCGGCGGGTGCAGCTGGCTCGGCATCCTCCTGGGCGCTGGACACCGTGGCCAGCACCAGTATCGCAACGACTGCGCAAACCCTGCCCGTCATTCGGGATCCTGCGGGGCGGCGATGGGCAGCGCGAGAATGTCCGGCGGCGCGAGGCCTTGGGCTATGCGTATTCCCATCGTGACCGGGCGCCGGTAGCCACTGTCGAGCGTGCGCCATTGCCGCGTCCTCGTGTCCCAATACCCCGATTCTTCGCGGTCGAGTGTCTGATAGGCGAGCAGCACCCGTCCGACGCGCAGGAAGTCCACGGTGCGAGTCGCGCCCGCGATCTCGAGTTCCCCGGAATACGATTCGATGTTGCGGCCGATCGCGACTTCGTCCTGATAGGAGTTCATGACCTGTCGGTATTTCTCCGCAATGGTGACGTCGGCGCGGTCCATAAGCTCGCGCAACCGCTTCGTGTCGGCACGCCGCTGGTCCAGGCGGAAAGGCATGTCGAGTGCGACTAACCGCTCCAGGTCGTCCACCATGTCCATCAGCAGGGGGACGATGCCCCGTTCCAGATCGCCGAAGTCGTCGATCTGCCGCGAAAGAGACGCCTTCTCGCGGTCCTGGTCGGCGATCGTGCGTTCCAGATTGTCGTTGTAGCGGCGAGTGCCGTCGAGTTCGTGCAACCGCAGGCGATACTCGCCGACGGCTTCCAGCGTCGCGTCCGCCAGCTCGTCTATCTCGACCTGGGTCTTCCGCTCCGCCGCCGTGGCGTGCTTTTGCACATCGAGGATCTCGTCGACACGCTCGTCTGCGGCCTTGGCGCCAGCAAATGCCAGCAGGCTGAAGGCGACCGCAACGAGCCTCCGTGCGGAAGTGGATCGATCCACGAGCCCCACACATACGTTGCTTGGACCCGGAAACGATAGCACTGCGCAATCCAGCCGTGCTAGGGAAGGATCGAGGCGGCGGAAGTTCCGGACCGGCCGTTTACGGTCGATCTGGGCTTGCGGTCCGTCACCGTCGTCGGGACACAATTCAATGTCCGCAAGGATCCGCAGCACTACCAGGTGGCGGTGATCGAGGGCGCCGTTTCCATCGGCGAATTTGCGGATCGAGCGACGCAGCACCGCCTGGAGGCCGGTTGGGTCGCCGAGGTGGATGTCCAACGCAACGAACTGAATGCGTTTCGGCCGGAGTCCCTGGACCGTTACGCGGGCTGGCGAAACGGGATGGTCAGCTTTTCCCGCGAGCCCCTCTACCAGGTCGTCCAGGAACTGAACCGCTACACCCGCAAGAAAGTACTGATTGAAGACACGGCGGTCATGGATTTGAGCGTCTACATCATCGTGAACATCCATGAGATCGATGCCGCGCTCGATGGCTTGGAAGGACTGCTGCCGATTGAAGTCACGCGGCACTACGACCGAATCGTGATTACCGGTTCGACGGGGATTGAAGAAGAAACAACTCTGGAGGAAGGACTATGAACAATGGAATTCCGTGCTTGAGAGTGCAACTGCCGGCCCTGTTGTCGGTGGCGCTGGCGCTTGCGGCGACCGGTGTCTTTGCCAAGTCCGACGAGGTGCTAACGCTGGACATCGAGCCACAAGAGGCGGGTTCGGCATTGATGAAACTGGGGCGATCCTCCGGCGTGCAGATCATGCTGGAGGAGGCAACGGCAAAGAAATCCTCGTCGAGGGGCTGCAGGGCGAGTACCGGTTCGATGACGCATTGGCGACCCTATTGAGCGGCACCGGCCTTGCGTACGAGTTCGCGTCGGAGAACACGGTCGTGGTGCGCCGGGCACAGGAGTCCTCGAATGGGAACGGCGGCGATGCGAACGCCGAAGCCGAGGAAAGCGAGGAAGGAGAACAAGGCGGGGAAGAGCCCGTCGAATTGGAGGCACAACGGGTCACCGGTTCGCGATTGAAAGGCGGCGATCCCACGACCAATATCATCAGCATAACCGCCGAGGACATGGCGCGGCTCGGCATTTCAACATGGAGGAACTGTTTCGCCAGATGCCATGGGCCTATGCCTCGAACACGTCCCAAGCAGCCGGTACTACGATGCACCCGTCGACGTGGATCGAGAGATAAGAGTCGGGGATGGAATGGGGATTGGCGTGTCGTTCGTGAACCTGCGCGCCGAGCAGTATCTCGGGGATGACCTGATGTTATACGCGGAGGCGCTTGTTTCCGAACACGATGCCTACGTCGAGGCACGGACCTTTGCGAGCGGTTACATCATCGGGGCCGACAATGCCTACAACCCGTTCGGG
>JAPOYW010000103.1:4298-7096 GCA_026706425.1 Gammaproteobacteria bacterium | reverse complement strand
GAGCAGCGGTCTCCAAAACCGCAGGTTGGGGGTTCGAGTCCCTCCTGGCCTGCCACCTACCGGCCAGCGGACGCAGCGGAAAACATCTTATGGCAGCAACGGGCGCAACACGCACCACGGGAAGGGAGAGCGGAACCATCGTCGATTGGCTGAAATGGATCGTCGTGATGGTGCTCGTCGCCGTAGGCGTCGTGGGCAATTGGTACTTCGGCGACTGGCCGTTCCTGTATCGAGCCCTCTCGTTGGTTGCACTGGCCCTCGTGGCCGGCTTTGCCGCACTGCAGACCGAACGGGGTCAGCGGGTATGGAACCTGGCGCGGGAAGCCAGGACGGAACTGCGCCGCGTGGTCTGGCCGAACCGCCAGGAAACCACCCAGACGACCCTGATCGTGTTGATTTTGATCCTGCTCTTCGCGCTGATTCTCTGGGGGCTCGATTCGGGTTTGAGTTTCCTGGTCAAGCAGGTGATCGGGTAATGCGGGGCCATGCGTGATGCGCTGGTACGTGGTACATGCCTATTCGGGCTTCGAGAAGGCCGTGGCGCGTTCGCTCAAGGAGCGGATCGAATTGTCCCCCTTGAAGGATCACTTCGACGACGTGCTGGTGCCGACGGAGGAAGTCGTGGAAATGCGGGCCGGACAGAAGCGGCGCAGCGAGCGCAAGTTCTTCCCCGGCTACGTCCTCGTACACATGGACCTGAACAACGACACCTGGCACCTGGTCAAGGAGACCCCCAGGGTGATGGGTTTCATCGGGGGTCGGGCCGACGAGCCGGCCCCGTTGTCGGATGCCGAAGCGCAGACGATCCTTGCCCGGGTCCAGGAGGGAAGCGAGAAGGCAACGCCCAAGACGATGTTCGAGCCGGGCGAACTGGTGAGGGTCATCGACGGCCCGTTCAACGATTTCAATGGCGTCGTGGAGGAGGTCAACTACGAGAAGAGCCGTATGGTCGTCGCGGTGACGATCTTCGGTCGTTCCACGCCGGTGGAGTTGGACTTCTCGCAGGTGGAGAAAGGCTGATGCCTGGTGGTGCAAGGGCAGTGCGGACGCGCCGAGGCATCTCGGACTAGATACGATGGCGAAGAAAGTCGAAGCCTACGTCAAGCTCCAGGTTCCGGCCGGGCAGGCCAACCCGGCACCGCCGGTGGGGCCGGCGCTCGGTCAGCACGGCGTGAACATCATGGAGTTCTGCAAGGCGTTCAACGCCGAAACGCAACGCCAGGAAGCGGGGCTGCCGGTACCGGTGGTGATCACCGTCTACAGCGACCGGTCGTTTACCTTCATCACGAAGACCCCGCCCGCCTCGGTCCTGCTGCGCAAGGCGGCGAATATCGACAAGGGCTCGGGAACGCCCAATACGGACAAGCGGGGCAAGGTCACGCGGGCTCAGCTCGAAGAGATCGCGCGGATCAAAATGCCCGATCTCACCGCCGCCGACCTCGACGCCGCGGTGCGCACCATCGCCGGCAGCGCGCGCAGCGCCGGCATAGAAGTGGACGACGCCGCCTTGCGGCCGGGCGCCGGAGGATAGAGATGGCCAAGCTCGGGAAACGAATGCGTGCGATTGAGGAAAGGCTCGACCGAACCAAGGTCTACCCGATCGAAGAGGCGGTGGCGCTGCTCAACGACCTCGCGAAAACCGGTTTCGCGGAGTCGATCGATGTCGCCGTGAACCTGGCCGTGGATCCCAGGAAATCCGAACAGGCCGTTCGCGGCGCCACGACGTTGCCGCACGGTTCGGGCAAAGAGGTCCGGGTTGCCGTGTTCGCGCAGGGCGACAATGCCGACAAGGCGCAGGCTGCCGGTGCGGATGTCGTGGGGCTGGACGACTTGGCGGAACGGATCAACGGCGGGGAACTGGACTTCGACGTGGTCATCGCGAGTCCGGATGCCATGCGCGTGGTCGGCGCCCTCGGCCGGGTGCTCGGACCCCGGGGATTGATGCCGAACCCCAAGACCGGCACCGTGACGTCCGACGTGGAAACGGCGGTGAGAAACGCCAAGTCCGGTCAGGTGCAATTCCGCGCCGACCGCGGTGGCATCGTGCACGGCCGGGTCGGCACGGTGGGTTTCGAGCCGTCCCAGGTCAAGGAGAACATCGAGGCGCTGATCGGTGACCTGCGCCGCGCCCGGCCCGCTTCCTCGAAGGGCCACTACCTGAAGAAGATCACGTTGTCGACCACGATGGGACCGGGGCTGCGCATCGACGAGGCTTCGCTCGAGGTCTAGAGATGGCACTTCAACTCGAACAGAAACAAGCAATCGTCGCCGAGGTGAACGCGATGGCGGGCAATGCGCTGTCGGCGGTGGTCGCCGATCATCGCGGCGTCAGCGTCGCCGAGATGACCGATCTGCGTCGCCGCGCACGCGAGTCCGGTGTGTCGCTGCGCGTGGTCCGCAACACGTTGCTGAAGCGGGCGGTCGTGGGTACCGACTACGAGTGCCTGGCCGATGTCGCGACGGGTCCCACGATGCTCGCCTTCTCCAACGACGACCCGGGATCCGCAGCGCGACTGTTCAAGGATGCCGTACGGGAGATCAACGAACTCGACATCAAGGCTTTGTCGATCGGTGGACAGCTTCTTGCCGCGGACGACATCGACCGCGTGGCCACCTTGCCCACCCGGGATGAAGCGATCGCCATGCTCATGTCGGTGATGCAGGCCCCAATCGCCAAGTTCGTCCGAACGCTCATGGAAGTCCCCGGCAAGTTGACGAGAACCTTGGCGGCGGTGCGGGACTCCAAGGAAACCCGGACGGGCTAGGACATCACCAACCAATGAACAACAGTTGAGGAG
>JAPOYW010000103.1:0-4288 GCA_026706425.1 Gammaproteobacteria bacterium | reverse complement strand
GCTTTGTCAAAAGACGATATCTTAAACGCCATCGCGGATATGAGCGTCATGGAAGTCGTGGAACTCGTCCGCTCCATGGAGGAGAAGTTCGGCGTATCCGCGGCCGCAGCGCCTGTCGCCGTTGCACCTGCGGGTGCGGACGGATCCGACGAACCCGCTGCCGGCGGCGAAGAGCAGACGGAATTCACGGTCGTACTTTCGGGCGTTGGCGACAAGAAGGTCAACGTGATCAAGGCGGTGCGTGCCATCACCGGTCTGGGGCTGAAGGAAGCCAAAGCCCTGGTTGACGAGGCGCCTTCGCCTGTCAAGGAAGGCGTCGACAAAGACGAATCGGAGGAGATAAGGAAGCAGTTGGAAGACGCAGGCGCATCCGTGGAAGTCAAATAGACTACGGCCGCGCGATTTGAATCGTATCTGCTTCGCCGGCGCCGCCAAGGCGTCGGTCGAGACCGTCCGGCGTATCCGGACGCGCAACGCACGGCGCTCGCCCCGTGCGCACGGGATTCGTGCGCGCGGGGTTTTGCCCGTGTGGGCGGGGCTATCGCGTCCGAAGGACGCGCCCGCCCGCCTCGTCAGACCCGCGCCGCGTATTGCGCTCAAGGCGGGCGACGACAGACTGACCAATCAACCATAAGACCCACGGGAACCCCAATGGCGTACAGTTTCACTGAAAAAAAGCGCATCCGCAAAGACTTCGGCAAGCTGCCCGAAGCCATGGAAATCCCCTACCTGTTGTCGATCCAGGTGGATTCCTACGGCAAGTTCCTGCAGCGCGACGTGAGGCCCTCGAGGCTTCAGGACGTCGGTCTCAATGCGGCCTTCCGGTCGGTGTTCCCCATCGTCAGCTATTCGGGCAACGCCGCCCTCGAATACGTCGACTACCGGCTCGGCGAGCCCCCGTTCGACGTCCGCGAATGCGTGCTTAGAACGCTGACCTACGCGGCGCCGCTCAGGGTACGGGTGCGGCTCATCATCTATGACCGCGACTCCGCCAACAAGTCCGTCAAGGACGTCAAGGAACAGGAAGTCTACATGGGCGAGATTCCGCTCATGACCGAGAACGGGACGTTCATCATCAACGGCACCGAACGCGTCGTGGTCTCGCAGTTGCATCGCTCGCCGGGCGTGTTCTTCGACCACGACAAGGGCAAGACGCACTCTTCGGGCAAGTTCCTCTACAACGCACGGATCATCCCGTACCGCGGATCGTGGCTCGATTTCGAGTTCGATCCCAAGGACGCGGTCTACGTGCGCATCGACCGCAAGCGCAAGCTGCCCGCGACGATCATCCTGCGCGCCCTCGACTATACCTCCGAGCAGATCCTCGGGATGTTCTTCGACAACAACGTCTTCCACGTCAAGAAAGGCGGTTTTTCGATGGACCTTATCGCGGAACGCCTGCGCGGCGACGTGGCGACGTTCGAGATCAAGGCCGCGTCGGGCGACGTGCTAGTGGAAGTCGGCCGACGGATCACGGCCCGCCATGTCCGGCTCCTGGAGCAGTCCGGCCTGCGCCGCTTGGATGTGCCCCGTGAATACCTGCTCGGACGCGTCATCGCCAAGGACCTCGTTGATAAGGAAACCGGGGAGATCATCGTCTCCTGCAACACCGCGGTCACTGACGAGGTCCTTGACCAGCTCATCGAGGCTGGCGTCAAGCGGATCGACACCATCTACACCAACGACCTCGACTGCGGACCGTTCATCTCGGACACTCTCGCGATCGACGTGACCAAGACCAAGCTCGAGGCGCTCGTCGAGATCTACCGCATGATGCGACCGGGGGAACCGCCGACCAAGGAGGCGGCCGAAAACCTGTTCAACAACCTGTTCTTCGCCCCCGAGCGCTACGACCTGTCGGCCGTCGGACGCATGAAGTTCAACCGTCGGCTGGGCAGGGACCGGATCACGGGCCCCGGGATTCTGACCAATCAGGACATCATCGACGTCTTGAAGACGCTGATCGAGATCAAGAACGGCAAGGGATCGGTGGACGACATCGACCATCTCGGCAATCGACGGGTCAAGTCCGTTGGGGAGATGGCCGAGAACCAGTTCCGCGTCGGCCTCATCCGGGTCGAGCGGGCGGTCAAGGAACGCCTGTCCATGGCCGAGTCCGAAGGGCTCATGCCCCAGGACATGATCAACGCGAAACCGGTGGCGGCGGCGATCAAGGAGTTCTTCGGTTCGAGCCAGCTCTCGCAGTTCATGGACCAGACGAACCCGCTGTCGGAGGTGACGAACAAGCGACGCGTGTCAGCGCTCGGTCCGGGTGGACTGACCCGGGAGCGCGCCGGATTCGAGGTGCGCGACGTGCACCCGACCCACTACGGACGAATCTGCCCGATCGAGACGCCGGAGGGTCCGAACATCGGACTGATCAATTCGCTGGCGGCGTATGCCCGAACCAACCGCTACGGATTCCTGGAAACCCCCTATCGCCGGGTGGAAGACGGTTGCGTAGTCGACGAAGTGCGCATCGCGGCAGCCGGCGACACGGGGTTTCGCGTGGGCGAGGTGATGACTCGCCGAGATGCCGAAGCGGCGAACCGGGAGCTCGGCGAAGGGGCGGCCCCGGCTCGATTCGAGCCCCACTGCCACTACCTGTCGGCGATCGACGAAGCCGAGCACGTGATCGCCCAGGCCAACTCGGTGCTCGACGATTCGGGGCGCTTTCTCGAGGATCTCGTCGATGTGCGCCACCTAAACGAGTTCACGAAGATGGCGCCTGAGAAGATCGACTACATGGACGTGTCGCCGAAGCAGCTCGTGTCGGTCGCGGCGGCGCTGATCCCCTTCCTGGAGCACGACGACGCCAACCGGGCCCTCATGGGTTCGAACATGCAGCGCCAGGCGGTGCCCACCATCCGTACCGAAACGCCGCTCGTGGGCACCGGAATCGAACGCCACGTCGCACGCGACTCGGGTGTGTGCATGATTGCGGAACGCGGCGGCGTGGTTGATTCGGTGGATGCCGCGCGGATCGTCGTGCGCGTGGACGACGACGAGATGACCGCGGGCGAGGCGGGCGTCGACATCTACAACCTGACCAAGTTCACGCGCTCGAACCAGAACACCTGCATCAATCAGCGGCCACTGGTGAAGGAGGGCGACCGGATATCGGCGCGGGACATTCTCGCCGACGGTCCGTCGGTGGACACCGGCGAGCTGGCGCTCGGCCAGAACATGCGCATCGCCTTCATGCCTTGGAACGGCTACAACTTCGAGGACTCGATCCTGATTTCCGAACGCGTGGTGCAGGAGGACCGTTTCACCAGCGTGCACATCCAGGAGCTTACCTGCAGCGCACGGGACACGAAGCTCGGCCCGGAAGAGATCACCTGCGACATCCCCAATGTCGGCGAATCCGCCTTGGCGAAGCTCGACGAGTCGGGAATCGTCTACGTGGGTGCCGAAGTCGCACCCGGGGACATCCTGGTGGGCAAGGTCACGCCCAAGGGCGAAACCCAGCTGACACCTGAGGAAAAACTCCTGCGTGCGATCTTCGGCGAGAAGGCGTCGGACGTTAAGGACACCTCGCTACGGGTTCCCACGGGCGTCCGCGGCACCGTCATCGACGTCCGAATCTTCACCCGCGACGGACTCGAGAAGGACAAGCGCGCGTTGGACATCGAGCGCATGGAACTCGAAGAGATCAAGAAGGACCTCGACGACGAGTACCGCATCGTCGAAGGCGCGACGTTCGAACGGCTGCGCGAGGCCCTCTGCGGCAACGAGGCCGCCAGCGCACCGGGGCTCGACGGCGGGACGGAAATCACCGACTCCTATCTCGACAACCTGAGTTCCGACCAGTGGTTCCGGGTCCGGATGGCGGACGATGCCTTGAACACCCAACTCGACAAGGCCGAACGGCAGCTCAAGGCGAGACGCCGCGAACTGGACGCGGTCTTCGTGGACAAGAAGACCAAGATCGAGGGCGGCGACGACCTCCGGCCGGGAGAGCTCAAATTCGTCAAGGTCTACCTCGCCATCAAGCGGCGCATCCAGCCCGGCGACAAGATGGCGGGACGCCACGGCAACAAGGGCGTCGTCTCGGTCATCATGCCGGTGGAGGACATGCCGTTCGACGACAACGGCGAGCCCGTGGACATCGTGCTGAATCCACTGGGCGTGCCGTCCCGAATGAACGTCGGCCAGGTGCTCGAGACGCACCTGGGCTGGGCGGCAAAAGGCGTCGGCAAGAAGATCGGCGAACTGCTCGAGGCGGACTCGGAGCCCTCAGCCGGGGAGCGCGAGGGGCTCGCCCCTCGCAAGAAAGAGCCCTCAG
>JAPOYW010000519.1 GCA_026706425.1 Gammaproteobacteria bacterium | reverse complement strand
CCACGGCGCTGCTCGGCAACTGCGGCGTCACCTTCGCGCCCTGCAAACCGGACGACGTGGAACTTCTCGCGGGCATGATGGAGACCGTGGAGGATATCCCGAAGAACGCCATTCTCACCGGGTTGCCCTGGGACTGGGAGGACTACGGCGGCTACCTCGATGCCATCGAGCGGCTTGAGCCCGCCATCAACGTCGCCGGCATGGTCGGCCACTGCGCGGTGCGCTTCTACGTCATGGGCGAGCGTGCCGTGGAAGAGCAGGCTTCCGACGACGAACGCAGGCAGATGGCGGATGTCGTCGCGCAGTCCATCGATCGCGGCGCGGTCGGTTTCTCGACGAACCGCTATCCACCCCACAAGCTACCGGACGGACGGTCGATTCCCGGAACGTTCGCGGAGGTGGGCGAACTGGTCGAGATCGCCAAGGCCGTTGGGCCGCGCAACGCCCTGATGCAGGCGGTGGGCGCCAACTTCGAAGTGCTGAGGGCGATGGCGGAGACCACCAAGGGCCGCATCCTGTTCAGCTACGGCACGGGTCCGCAGGAAGGCATGGGCGCCAAGAGCGCGGCGGGCCTTGAGCACCTTTCGCAATACGGCGACTTGACGGCCATCACCCAGGTCCGGGGTTCCGGGTTCATGTTCGGCCTGCAGTCCAACCTGCCGGTGCAGGGCGAGACCTGGGACAAGCTGCGCAAGCAGAACCTGGAACAACGCCTCGCCGCGATTCGGGATCCCGAGACCCGGGAGAAACTCGTCGACGAAGGTCTCGCCATGAAGCGCCGCTTCCCGATGACCAACGTCTTCTACCTGGGCGACGGCGAGTCTCCCGACTACACCACGCCGCCGGATCAGAACCTCGAGGCCGTGGCGGAGTCCAACAACGAGCACTGGGTGGAGACCTTCCTGCGCCTCTCGGACGAAACCGACGGCCGGGCGCTGTTCAACCTGCGCATGTTCAACCAGAGCCTCAAGGAACTGGGCGACCTCTTCAAGAGCGAGCACATCTTCCCGAGCCTGGGCGACGCGGGCGCGCACGTTTCGCAGATCATGGACGCGGGCTGGTCGAGCTTCATCCTCTCGTACTGGATCCGGGAAGCCGGGATCTACAGCCTGGGCGAAGGCATCCGGCGCATGACCTCGGGTCCTGCACGCGTACTCGGGCTCAAGGACCGGGGCGCACTCAAGCCGGGACTGCGCGCGGACATCAACGTCTTCGATCCGGACAAGGTCGCCGAACGGCAGCCCGTGCTCGTGCACGACTTCCCCGGTGGCGCGCCGCGCTATATCCAGAAGTCGATGGGCTACAAGACGACCCTCGTCAACGGCGAGGTGACGCTGGTCGACGGCGAGCACACCGGTGCGCGTGCCGGCAAGGTGCTGCGCCACGCTGGATAGCGATTGATGGACCGTGGGCGGTTTCGATGGCCGCCCCGGTTCCGATTGCCGCATGACGTCGAGAGTGCGGGTTCTTGGACCGAATAGACGTTCTGGGTGGCTTCGCGTTCGGTGCCGTGGTACTGCTGTTCGCTCTTGCCATCGGTGGGATGTTCCTGGGCTTTTGGCGGGGTTTGCTGGTCGGCACAGTGGTCGCCGTTGTTGCGGTTTGGCTAGTGCTTCGTTTCTACGTCAACAGGCCGTTCTCGGGTCGAGGCGGGAAGGGCGCCAGCAAGGAGGCTCGTAGCGCCGTCGGATCGTTCCGCGCTTGTGATCGATGTCTGCCGTTCAGTACGATGCGTTCGTGAATCCTCCTCGCCCGTGAGGTCCCGATGACCGGCAGCGACAAGAGCCTGCGGGGCAGCTTGGTTGCCCTGGTGACGCCGATGAAGAGCAGCGGCGCCGTCGATTGGGCGGCGCTCGACGGCCTTGTCGACTGGCACCTGGAGTCGGGAACCCACGGCATCGTTCCCGTCGGTACCACGGGCGAATCCGCGACCCTCACCCACGACGAGCACAAACAGGTCATCAAAGCCGTGATCCGCCGCGTCGACGGCCGTGTGCCGGTCGTCGCGGGCGCAGGCGCCAACGCCACGGCGGAGGCCATCGAACTCACGGAATCGGCGCAGGGCGATGGTGCCGACTACTGCCTCTCGGTAACGCCGTACTACAACAAACCGACCCAGGAAGGACTCTACCGGCACTACTGCGCCATCGCGGAGGCAGTCGACCTGCCGATGGTGCTCTACAACGTGCCGCCGCGCACGGCATGCGACATGAAGGCGGAAACCGTAGCGCGGCTTGCCCGGGTCGACAGCATCGTGGGCATCAAGGAAGCCTGCGGCGACGCCGACCGGGTCGCCCAGATCAAGGCGCTCGTTCCCGACGACTTCATCCTGCTCTCCGGCGAAGACGCGCAGACGCTCACGATGGTGGGTCATGGAGCGGTCGGGGCGATCTCCGTGACGGCAAACGTGCTGCCGGCGTTGATGGCGGCTTTCTGCGAAGCGTTTCTCGATGGCGACGTCGCCAGAGCCCGTGAGATCGATGCGAAGCTCCAGCCCATCCACGACATCCTGTTCGTCGAAACCAGTCCGATCCCGTCGAAGTGGGCGCTTAGCGCGATGGGCCGGATCGACGACGGCATTCGTCTCCCGTTGGTGGAACTGACGGCCCCGGCGCAGGTCGAAGTGCGGAAACGACTCGAAGAATTGACGGGGTCGGCGCTCTAAGCGGCCTCGTCGACTGGGAAACGCGAGGCGTCCGATGGGGAAAATGGTTTTGTCTAGCCGTGGATGGCGTCCCACCTGTGCAGCGGTTCTCATTGCCGGGATGCTGGCATCCGCGGGTTGCCGCATATTCCGGGACGATGCCGGATTCTTCGTCGATCCCCGGGACGACTACGTGGAGGCCAAGGTCGGCGAACCCCTCAAGGTTCCCGCGGGCATAGAAAGCAGTGTCGGCGACACCTGGCCGATTCCCGATATCGCCGAGCAACCCACGGCGAAAACCTACGCCGACGAAGTGCCGCGCCCGAGGCTCTTGGCGGGTGCAAGCACAGACGAGATCAAGATCCAGAAACTCGGGGCCAAATCCTGGATCGTGCTTGCCGACGCGCCGGAGCAGATCTGGCCGTTGGCTAGGCAGCTGATGGAGGACAGTCGCGTGGGCGTGGCGCGCGAAGACCCGCCGGCGGGCGTTCTCGAGACCGAATGGTTCACCGTCGACCCCAGCGCCACCGACCTCCTGCGCGAGGCGGTCGGAACGGGTCTCTCCCAACAGGAACAACCTGCGGAAGGATCCTGGCTCGACCGGGTGCGCCTGCGCATCGAACGCGGAATCCGGGTCGGCTCATCGGAGGTTCACGTCGTCCACTACCGGACTAGGTCGGAGAGCGAGGAGGCGATCGACACGTCGCCGGTTCCCGAGGTGGAGGGCGAGCTGATCACCCAGATCGCCGACTACTTGGCACAAGGCGTGGCTTCGTCGTCGGTCTCCATGGTCGGCCGCGAGATCGCATCCGAGCGCAAGGCCCGCATCGTGGAGGACGAGTCCGGCGCGCCGACGCTCGTGCTCCACATCGGCTTTGATCGGGCATGGGCCACCGTGGACGGAGCCTTGGAGCGCGCCAAGCTGGAGGTCACGGAGGCTGATCGCGACACCGCCACTTTTCGCGCCGTGGTTCGCGCCGAGGCCAAGCCGGGATTCTTCGCGCGGATCTTTGCGCGCCGGGGCGGCGGGGGAACCGCGGTGACGCTACGCCTCCAGGAGCGTGACGACGGGGTGGTCGTCGAGGTCCGCGGCGCCGGGGGCCAGCCCGTCGCCAGGGAGGTGGCCGAGCAGGTGTTGCTGACGTTGCGGGAATACGCCGCCTAGGAGTCTGCGCCCCGTTGTCGGCCTCCCGTCTCGAAGAACGGATGGGCGAGCACCGGTGGGCGCGGCGAGTTGCCTAGGGGTTTGCGCAGGGTCACTTCTTCGAACAATAGATCGGGCACGACGATGGTCCCGATCGTGTCGTGACGGGGCGAACCGTAGACGGCAGATGTCTGACGCAGGATGGAGGTCCACGAGGCGGCAAAGCGCAGCGTGTGCACCGTCGAAGTCGCGGACGCGGCGACGATGTCCTTGAACGCGGATACCGAGAAACCGGATAGCTCGGCCTTGCGAATCGGCACCGTGCGACCATCGGGGTACACCTTCGCGGCCTGAATCACCGATGACCCGCTCAGACGGCTAACCAAGACGCCGAATCCATTGCCCCGCTCGTGGACAAGCGCGACGAACTCCGCGCGCATACCGTCATCGCCAAGACCTTCTTCCGTGGACACGATCAGGTTCGCGGGAACCGGGGCGATCCCTCGTCGGTTGCCCGAGCTCGACGCGATTCCCTCCACCGGGTTACGGGTCGTGAGCAATGTCCTGAGTCGTCCGCGTTCCACGAGCATCGTCGGAGCGGCGGGCACTCCTTCGTCGTCCACGCGGTAGCCGCCGAGCAAGGAATGCTGCCCGTACCGGTCGAGGGTGGGGTCGTCCCGGACATGGAGAAACCGCGGCAGGACGCGGGCGCCGATCTTGTCCGCGAAGGGATTGCGAGCTGCGGCCGCGGATCGTTCGTAGCGGTAGCCGTCGGCGACCGGCACTCGAACGGCGACGAGCCGGGGCGCGAAGAATCCGGCCACGAGTCCCGCAGCGGCGTGCCCCTCGAACAGGACGGGTCCGCTGTAGCGGTCCATGCTCTCCGCCCCGCGCCGTGCACTCAGCGCCTCGGCCATTGTCCGCACTCGATCGGCCAGGACCTCTCTTTCGGGCAAGGCGTCGGACCGGGCGTAGAACACTTCGGAATCCTGGAGGATCGTGCCGTCCGCGGCTTGGGTGCTGGCCCAGGCTCGCACCTGTACCCACGGCTCGACCTTCACGTAGGTGGAGCCTTCGGTGTTCACGTAGTAGCTACGGCGGATGTCCATGTCGGTCTGAACGCGCGACTCGTGGATTCCCGGGGCCTGCCTGAACAGTGCCGAAAGGCTTCGCGCCAGCGCCTCGGCGTCTTCCGCGGTCCAGTTCACCGACCCGGCCGTATCGATGATCTGCACGGCCTGGGCGTCGGCGAAGTCGGGAACCGCGTCGCGTGTGCGGTTCTGGAGCGCTGCGCGCTTGCCGGCCAGCTTGCGTTGGGCGCTCTTGTAGGCCGAGTCGGTCGCGAGCCACAGGCGTCGGCGCAAGGCGTCATAGTCGTCGTCGAGCGGCAGTGTCGCGGAACCCCCGCTGCCGTAGCCGCCAAGGAAGTTCGTGTTGTCGAACTCGGGACTGCCGACGCGCAGTTCCACGGACAATGACCGTCGCTTGGATGGCGAACTTCGGTCCAGGGCTCCGAAACGAGCGGAAACTCGGAAACCTTCCACCTCGTCGACCCGGTAGGCGAGAAAGTAGGGCGTGTCCATGTCCTCCATCGAGAGGTCTTGGGCGGATCGGTCGAGTTCGTCCCGCATCGCCTGCAGCAGCACGCGGTCGACGTCGTCTTCTGGGACAGCGGCATGGTCGTCGACAACAGTTTCCTCATCGACGTCGGCGGCGTTCTGCCTCGGTCGGGGAAGGATCGGAAGCCGCTCCTGGGACTTGCCCTTCTTCTGCACCTCGATCTGCGAGACGAGAATGCCCGGTGCCGCTGCGGAGACGGGTACGCTGCCGGACTCCGCACCGCAGAAGCCGTTGAACACCGCCACCTGGTCGTCCGCCGCGATGACGCGACTCAATGTCGTCAGCGGCGTGCCGATCAGATCGACGCCCCGAACGAGTTCTTCGCGACCGTCGGGATAGATCCGGTAGACGACGTTGGGCTCGACGTTGAATGCATTGGGCATGAACCGACCCGTGGTGGTCACCCCGCCCTGGATGTCGTCGATGAAGAGACCGAACGGCCTGCCGCTGTCGCGGATCATGGCGAGCAGTTGCTCCTTCAGCGCCTCTCGGCTCACCGCGTCGCGAACCTCGACGATCAGGTTGGATTGGCGGGACACGGGGCTGTAGCCATATTGTTTGCGACCATGGCCATTGGAGCCTGGGAACCCCTCGATGGGTGTACGGGACATCAGGAAGTCCACGAGAATCCCGTCGTCGACCACCACGACGGGGCGGCCGCGGACTCCCTGGTTGTCGTAGGCGTACGAGCCGACCAGGTCCTGGCCGGCGAGGCGACGGCGGTTCGGATCGAACGTCACGCTGAACCCGGGTGGGAGGATGCGTTCGTCGATCTTCTTCTTGAACGTTTGGCCGTCGTCCACGCGCTTCTGCCGATGGCCCTCCACCCGGTGGCCGAGGATCTCGTGGAAGAAGACTCCGCTCGCCCGTCCGGACAGGATCGCGGGTCCCGTGTACGGGTCGACCAGCGGGGCATCGCGGAGTGCGGCGAGGTCGGCGATCATCTTCTGGACCGTGGTCGATACCTTACCGTCGGCGGGCAAACCGTCGGGCGTGAACGAGAAGAAGGACTCGTAGCGGGGCAGCGTCATGCCGTCGTCGGCCTTGGTTCGCGCCGAGACGAAGACCCTGTAGTGGACGTCCGCCGTCTCGACTTCGCTCCCTTCGCTGTTGACGAACCAGCGCGTCTCGGCGGTACCGGAGATCGAGGCCGTGGCCGCGAGTATTCGATCATGGCCGGCGAACGGCGCCGAGTAGAGCCTCGCCCTGCGTTCCCAATCCGCCATATCGGCTTCGAGTCCGGCGGTGCCGGCGGCGTCCCTGGTCGGTTCCTGGTGGGAGAAGTCGGCCGAGGTGTCCTCCGCCTCGACCTTGACCTGGACGTCGGTCTCGACCTTCGTCAGCTCCTCGAGAGCCTGTTTGTAGCGCTCGTCGGTGGCGTTCCAGATGACGCTGCGGATCGCATCCACATCGTCGTCGAGGGGGAGCCGCACCGTCGTTCGCCGGTTGCGTGCGCCCTGGATCGGTCGCGTGTTGTCGAGTTCGTAGTTGCCGACCCGAAGGTCGATATCGAGGTAGCGGCTCCGTCCGCGGCTGCTGCTGGTGAGCGCACCGAATTCGGCGTTCGCGGAGACCGTTTCCCGCTCGGTGACCTCGTAGCTCAGAAAGTACGGTGGAACCGGTTGTTCGCCGAGCATCTCCATGGAGCGGGCCAGTTCGGTCTTGAGCGCTTCCATGACCGGCGACCGTGCCGGCCGGAGCCGACACATCGCCGGT
>JAPOYW010000614.1 GCA_026706425.1 Gammaproteobacteria bacterium | reverse complement strand
GGCAGCTCGGAAACCCAAGCGGCTTTCGTCAATGCGGAATATCAGGTCAACGATCAGTGGCTGGTTTCCGGCGGTCTTCGATACACGGAAGATGAAAAGTCTCAGGACTTGAATGGTGGCGTGGCCAAATTTTCCTTTGCCTTCATTGGACCTTTCCCGTTTGCAATCTATTTCGACGACAGAGAACCCAATCCTCGAAGCTGGGGGGCGACCATTGGCCACGTCTCTCTGGAATACAGCCCGGATGAGGATCGTTTGATCTACGGGCGTGTTTCGACCGGGTACCGCGCGGGTAATTTCCAGACCAAGTCCGATGCGCCTCCGAGATTGGTCAAGGAAGAGACGTTGGTCAACTATGAGCTCGGTATGAAAGGCCTCTTCATGGATGGACGGCTTCGTTTAACTTCCGGTGTTTTCTTCAACGACTTCGACGACTATCAGATTAGTGGCTCTATCGAGCCTCAGGGGGGGACTCAAGAACGTATCACCGACGGGCTATTCGACCAGTACAGCGCCAGCCCCATCATTCGGTTCACCAATAACATCAAGGACACCAAGATATGGGGTGCTGAAGTTGACTTCATCTACTACATAGACGAAAACTGGCGTCTGAGCGGCTTCTATGCCTATCTAGACTCCGAGATCGGTCCGCACAAAGAGGTCGTTCGGGGCCATCCCAATCCGGAAACGGATTTTTGGGAACACATTGACTTCAACACCGGTGAGACGGTCACCAGTGAGTACATTCTTCCCTCGGATATGACTGGCAACCAGTTGCCTCTGCAGCCGAACCACAAGTTCGCGTTGACGGCAAGCTACGAGACACCGCTAACAGGTACAATTGGGGGACACCTGCAGCTGCTCGGAACCTACAGCTGGGTTGACGAGCGTGCTTCAGACCTCAGTAACTTCGACATCTCGACGATGCCATCATACGGACGATTCGATGTTCGCAGTACCTGGACCTCTCCAGATGAGACCATTGCCGCGACGCTGTTCGTGCAAAACGTCTTCGATGAAATCGGTGTGATTGAGTACCTGCATCTATCCACCCACTGGACACCGAGACAAGGCACTCTGACCGATTCGCGTTTGGTGGGTCTGGAAGTTCGCTGGAGACCCAGCTTGTAGCCAAAGGGACTAAAGCTCTGTCCAGGAGCGCACCCCCCAAAGGGGTGCGCTCGCTTTTTGGGGGGAAGGAGGTTGGAGGAAAACAGATGAGACCAGATGCTACCTTTCAGATCGATCTTGCAGAAGAGCAGATCGCCTCTTACCGCGACAACGGGTTTCTCAGCATTGAACGCATCACGACCGACGAGGAAGTCGAGTGGCTCAAGGAGATCTACGACCAGCTCTTTGTTGAGCGGGCGGGTGAGGAGAAGGGTATGTACTATGACCTCGCCGCGCCACGGGGACACGCCGGGCGTGAAGTGCTCCCGCAGGTGCTTGGCCCAGACCTGCGGATTCCGGAACTCCGCGAGAGCAACCACTACCGCAACGCGCTAAAGCTCGGTACCCAGCTACTTGGAGTTGACGAGAAGGTCACCGCGGGCGGACACATGATCTTCAAGCCGGCGCAATACGGCGCCGAAACCCCCTGGCACCAGGATGAAGCCTACTGGAATCCGGATGTTTACCTGAACAGCGTCAGCGTCTGGATGCCTTTGGATGCGGCAACGGTCGAGAGCGGCTGCATGCAGTTCATTCCGGGCTCGCACAAGGAGGACCTGCGTTGGCATCGCCACATCGACAACGATCCACTGATTCACGGACTGGTGACGGATGACGTCGATCCGTCGCAGGCCGTTGCTTGTCCACTTGCACCGGGAGGCGCAACCTTTCACCACTCCCGAACCTTGCACCATACGGCCCCGAACACGACGGACAATCCTCGTCGTGCGTACGTTATTGTGTGCTCCGGGCCGACAAGGAAGCGTGACAAACCTGCGCCCCGCCCCTGGACGGACGAGGAGCGGGAGGCAATCGCTGCAGCCGGAATTGACGTGAAGGTCTTCTGACGGGCCATCGAGCCGGCATTCGCCATGATCCTACTGCACTATCTCCAGGGTCTGGCCGCTTGACACGCTCGTCATCACCGTCTCCGATCCATCGGGCCAGCTCACAGTTAGATCCGCCGTGGAATCGGACCCTAGTCCAAACAACTGGACGGCGGGATTCTGCGACAGGAAATTGCTGCCGATGGAGATCTCTCGGATCTGGGTCGTATTCCCGGATGACAATCTGATTCGGGCCCCGGATGCTTCGGTGTTCGGCGGCGTGCCTACAAGACGCACCTTCAGATACTCGCTACCGGATTCATCGTTTCGCCACAGAATCGGTTTGTCGGCCAATAGCAGGATGTCGGTATCGCCATCGTTGTCGAAGTCGGCACAGACGACGCCGCGCCCCATCTCCGTATCATGAAGTCCAAGTTCGGCGGACGCTTCGATGAACGTACCATCGGACTGATTGACAAACGCACGGCTGATATCCAGCTGATAGCCTTCGAAGTCCGGGAATCCCGCCACCGGCGGAACGTCCTCCTGCCACCCATTTTGAAGTCCGCCACCATAAGCAAATCGGGAAACAGGTTATCATCGATGCGGGCAAACGTCGGCATAAAGGTGCGATCGGCGTTATATCGGTGCCCATTGGGGTCGGTCAGTTGAGCAATGCTAGGCGAAATCTGTGCGACCTCACTCACGCTCCTGAACACGATATCGTCGCCTTCTGAATCGTTACGCCATAGGTGCTCGGTATCGCCGGGGTCGTCTCGATCTTGCGGCGAGCCCCAGTGTGTCGTGGCGAGGTCAAGATCACCGTCCAGATCGAAGTCGCCAAACGCCGTCGACATCCCAAAGGGCCGCAAGAAAAGGAGTCCTGCGTCGTTCGTCACATCGGCGAATGTGCCGTCGCCGTTGTTGCGCATGAGCACCGCGTCGTCCTTCAGACCGCGCATGAACAGATCCAGGTCCCCATCACCATCCACATCCGCGAAGACAGGCCCCACCTGGCGGCTCGTCGAATCCCCTGGCCCCAACAAAGCAACGCCAGCACTCTCTGCCACGTCGGTGAACTGAAGGTTACCCTCATTGCGGAACAACAGATTGGGGCCAACGTTCCCGCGTACGAGGAACAGGTCAATGTCCCCATCGCCGTCATAGTCTCCCGCTGCGGCGCCGCTTGTGGCAGTGTTAATAACGACACCATCGGCTTCGGTGATCGCGCTTTCGCTGTCGAAGACCAAGCCGACCTCGTAGCTGAGACCCGAATCGGCGGTGGCGTCGGTGAACCCTACGTGCCGTTCCGGCTCCGGCTCGACGGGGTTCACCGTGTCACCGGGTCGTGGCGTCGTCTGTTCTCCGCCGCCGCTGCCGCCGCCACAGCCGGCAGTTAGCACTACCAGGAGGACAATCAGTTCGCTAAGGTGAGTCGAAGTTGCCGCGCGGCAGTTCATCGGCGCATCCGCGTCCCGACCATCTCGAGCGCGATGTCCGTGCCCATTGAACACAGTAGGGCACTCTAACACCGGTTAGCGTTAAGGTATGCTGACCGCTGCGTAGAAGTGCTACCGCATGGGAAAACTGCGCGCTGGAAGCAAGAAATCCACCCTGTTGCTATTTGCCCTGTCGATACACCCCTCGGCCGACGTCGTCGCCGATACGCCGCCGCTCGAGTTCCACTACGGCGTCTCGCAGATACCCGACTACGAACTGAAATATCCCGCCGACTTCCCGCACTTCAACTATCTGAACGTGGACGCCCCGAAGGGCGGCACGCTGGTGCTGCCCTGGCTCAACCCCTTGAACACGGCGTCGCCGATGTACCAGCCGCCGGGATTCTACCGGTCCTACGATCACCTGATCGAACGCGCAGGCGACGAACCCTCGGGCTACTACGGCAGTCTTGCCGAGTCGATCGGCCTAAGCGCCGACCGCCGGCGAATCGTTTTCCGGCTGCGTCCGCAGGCACGCTGGCACGACGGCAGGCCGATTACCGCAACCGATGTCAAGTTTTCGGTGGAGACCTTTCGCGCTGACAAGATGGCCCACGGGTGGGCAGGGGCCCTTGCCTGGGTTACCGAGGTCAACATCCTGGATTCGCTCACCGTCGAGATTCGCGCCGATTCGGACGTTGCCAAACAACTCTTCATCCTCGGCTACACGCCGATCGTGCCCGCGCACTACTGGCGCGACCGGGACGTGCGTGAACCGCTAACCACGCCGCCGCCACAGAGCGGCCCCTACCGGCTGACACGCGTGTCTCAGGGCCGCTACCTCACATACGAGCGGGTGCCGGACTACTGGGCCGCGGATCTTCCGGTGAATCGGGGAAAATTCAACTTCGACACGATTCGCTACGAACGCTACCTGGATGCGACCGTCGCCCGGGAAGCCCTGCGCGCGGGACTGCTTGACGTGTGGACCGAGACCGACTCGCGGCACTGGCTCAAATCCTACGACGTTCCAGCCCGCGACCGTGGCTCGCTCGTGCTAGGCACCCTGGCGTCCTCGAATCTGAGCGGCTCCCGGTATCGGCTGGCGCTGAATACGCGGCGCCCACCGTTCGACGATCTTCGCGTACGCGAGGCGCTGTTCCATGCATTGGACTTCGACTGGCAAATCCGGGCGTTGCACGGGGGCGAATTGACCCGGGCCACGAGCTTCTTTGCCGACTCCATGTTCGCTTCCTCGGGATTGCCGGGAGAAGCGGAAGTCGCGCTTCTCGAACCGCATCGCACGCAGTTGCCCGCCAAGGTATTCACCCAGCCCTTCTCCTTCCCCAGCACAGATGGCGTGGGCGTCGACCGCGACGGCTTGTCGAGGGCGAGGGCACTCCTCGCGAAGGCGGGCTATCGGGTCGTGGAGGGCGTGATGGTCAACGATGCGGGTGAGCCCTTTGTGATCGAGTTTCTGTCCTTCGCCCGGGACGACCAGCGTATTCTCCTGCCCTACGTGCATTCGCTGTCGATACTGGGCATCGAGGCGAATGTCCGACTGATCGAGCGCAACGGCTACTACAATCGTCGGCGCAACGCGGACTACGACGCTGTCTTGGTGGGTGGCGGTATCGAGGTACCGCCCTCCTGGGAATTGCGACCGTCTTTCCATTCCTCATCGACCCTCTACCTCAACGCCTCCGGCCTCAACGACCCGGCGGTCGATGCCATGATCGAGGCAGCGCTCAGTGCGACACACCCCGACGAGTTCGTGAGCGCCTGCCGGGCGCTCGATCGTGTTCTGCTGTGGAATTACTACCAGTTCCCTCTGGATGCCCTCGGGGACACCCGCATCGTCTACTGGGACAGATTCGGAAGGCCCGACCTGCCCCAGGAGATGTACATAGCGCCGTTCCCGGACGGCTGGTGGTTCGACGAGGCGAAGGCAGCGCGAGTCAGCCTCCAACGGTAGCCCATCCCTTGATCGACGGCGGCTTCGTTGATGTACTGAGCGGCATCTGATTCTGGGGAGACTATTGCGTGGAGGACAAGTACGTTCTGCCTCCCGAGACGCCGAGGGATGTCCGGCTGGGGTTGACCAAAGCCGAAGATGTGGCGTTTCCATTGCGCTGGGGCATCATCGGCGCCGGTGAAATCTCCCGGCAATGGGTCTTGTCGTCCCGGCATTGCGAAGGGGCGACCATGGCTGCAGTGGCCGCTCGATCTGCAGACAGGGCTCGAGCTTTCGCCGTCCAGCATGGGGTGGAAGAAGCTTACGGCGGCTACGGCGAAATGCTGGCTCGCGCCGATGTGGACATCGTGTACATCGGCACCATCGACCGGCTGCACAAGGAGCACTGCCTGATGGCAATCGATGCCGGCAAGCATGTGCTATGCGAAAAGGCGATGGCGAAGAACGTGGCAGATGCCCGGGAAATGTACGCGGCCGCCAACAAGAACAACGTGATGCTTCAGGATGGCGTGTGGACGCGCTTCTTCCCCGCCGTGGAACATGCACGCAGCCTGATCGAAGCCGGTGAGATTGGCGACGTCATGACCGTTCAGGCCGACTTCGATACCTTCTACACAACCCAGGCCGCGACGCTGGCATTCGGCGATCAAAAACCAGTACGGGTACAGGTGGCGGGCCGGCACTTCGGACCCGGTGGCGCCATGCTGGAATTCGAGGGCAACCGCTTTGCGAGCCTGACGTTCATCGCCTTTCCAAGTGAATTCCCGGAAGTGACCGAGTTCATCGGAACCAAAGGCCGCATCACGCTGGAACAGCCGGCGCATTACACTACGCGTCCCGCCGCGCACTCCTGCGCGCTACGCGGGTGGGAACGAGCCTTCACCCGAGCAACGGTTCGAATACCCTTTACCCGAGTGGATTAACGTGCCCGACGCCTACCCGAACCAGCACGGATTCATCTATCAGACCGAGGCCATCCATCGCTGCCTGGCGGCCGGCCTGCGGGAGTGCCCGCAAATGGACCAGCAGGCGTCGCTGCACAATCTGGAAGTACTGGCGTCTATCCATGCACTCAAGGAAGGTCCTTCGCATCCTGTACCGTCCAAATCCAAGTCGGCGGCAAGCAATTATTGAGCCCCACGCGGCCCGCAAGGCGCGAGTGCCCGCATTGGGACGTGCGATTTTCGCCGGGACGGGACAACGCCGCCAGACCGCTCGACCGCGCCCGCAAGGGCGCGCACTCGCCGTCTGGCCCCAGTCCCCACTGCCCCGGGACTCTGCGGCCCGTCCCCTACGGTTGAACCGCCTAAGGCCTGCGGCTATAGTGGTCGCTACCGCAGTTGACATCTGCTGCTGGGAGAGTCAGCTTGCGAAGCGTCGTGTACGCGTGGCGCATGCGTTTTTGGTCAGCTAAACCCACCCCTGCGGCACAAGCTACGGCGTAAGACGGGGGAGCCCCGTAACCGCGTCGTTCCTCCGTCCACATCGTTGGATAAGGGGGGAACGTCATGTCCATCAGACCATTTGATCGCGTTGCCGCGGCACTGACCGCAATACTGTTTGCTTCGCCCTGCCTTGCGGCAGACGAAGCAACCGAGGAAGAAGAGACCTTCATCGAAGAGATCATCGTCACCGCCGAAAAGCGGGAAGAGAACATCCTCGAAGTGCCGCTCACCATGTCCGCGTTCAGCGAACAGATGATCGAGGAAACCGGC
>JAPOYW010000503.1 GCA_026706425.1 Gammaproteobacteria bacterium | reverse complement strand
CGTCGGCACGCCGAGCTCCGCCGCCGCGCGCATGATGCGGATCGCGATCTCGCCGCGGTTCGCCACCAGCAGCTTCATCGGTTTGTTTTCGTCCCGAGTCTCATGGTCACTACCACGTATCGACGTTGGGTCGTTTCTTTTCGATACGAGGCGCGGGTTGGGGGATGCTCTCGAGCCCCTGCGCGATCCAGGCGCGGGTGTCCGCAGGATCGATGACATCGTCGATACCGTAGTTGGTGCCCCCGGAATTGACTGCCCGTGCCCGCTCCACGTGGGCATCGATCAGGCGTTCGTAGATGGCCTGTCTCTCGTCCGGGTCGTGGACGGCCTCGAGTTCCTCGCCGAACATCAACTCGACCCGGCCGTCGATGGTCATGTCGGCGAACTCGGCGGTGGGCCAGGCGACGGTGAAGAACGGTGTGAGCGAACTGCCCCCGCACATGGCGCGAACCCCCATCCCGTAGGCCTTGCGTATCACCACGCCGAACATCGGCGTGGTCATGTTGGCGCCGGTGACGAACAGGCGACCGCAGTGCCGGAGCAGCGCGGTGCGTTCGTATTCCGGTCCGGGGGCGATGCCCGGGCAGTCCATCAGCGACAGCACGGGGATGTCGAAGGTGTCGCATAGCTGGAGGAAGCGGGCGCCCTTGTCCGCGGCGTCGCTGTCGATGGCGCCGGACAGGTGCTCTGGGTTGTTCGCGATGAGCCCCATGGGTTTGCCTTCGATGCGGATGAAGGCCGTGATGATTCCCACCCCGAAGGCTTCGCGGATCTCCAGGATGGAGTCCTTGTCTGCAAGGGTCGCGATGACTTCCCGCATGTCGTAGAGCTCGCTTCGGTCCTCCGGGACGATGCTGCGAAGGCGGCGTTGATCGTGCGCTTTGCAGTGTTGGACCGGGCCTTGGAAGTAGGACAGGTATTTCCTCGTGGCATCGATTGCCGCCTCGTCGTCCTTGACGAGGATGTCGACCACGCCGTTGGGCACCTGGAACGACATCGGGCCGACTTCCTCGGGCGTATAGATGCCGAGGCCCCCGCCCTCGATCATGGCGGGTCCGCCGAGGCCGATGGTGGAATTCTCCGCGGCGATGATGACGTCGCAGGACGCCAGCATGACGGTATTTCCTGCGAAGCACCGCCCCGAATTCACGCCGACCAGGGGGACGAGACCGCTGAGTTCGCAGAGCTTCGTGAACGTATAGGAGTCGACAGGGACCCCGCCGCCACCGCGGCCCGCCACGTCGACCGAACCGGCGTGGGAGCGCGGAGGGTCCTGACCGGGTTCTCGCAGGCCGGCTTCCACGGCGATGTCCCTGACTTCGGCCCGCTCGCCGCCGCTGATTCCGGGTCGGCCACCGCCCCCCTCGGCAAACAGCACCAGGGGCAGCCGATAGCGTCCGGCGAGTTCGTAGATACGATCCTGCTTGTAGTGACCCCGACCCCCCTGGGTTCCGGCGACGACCATGTAGTCGTAGTGCACGGCGACGGCGCGTGACCGATCCGCCTCGAACAGGTCGCCGTTGATGTGGCCGATGCCCATGACCAGGCCGTCTGCCTGCGTGGTTTCCCGCAGCCACTGCTGCTTCTGCCAGCTCGCCGCGGTCACCAGCGGGCCGTATTCCCTGAACGTGCCGTCCATCAGGTGCTCGATGTTCTCCCGGGGGCTGCGCTGCTGTTTCGCATGTCTTCGCGCGATCTTCTCGGCCCGGAAGTCGTCCTCGACGTAGGCGCGCCGTTCGTCGACCTGGGCGAGGTCGCTTCGGCGGACATCGAGGTCCGTTTCGGTGGCCGGTTCGGCCCAGATGTCCTCGACCTCCGATTCGGTGAGCAGGAACAGCGCCTCGCCGACCCGGACGGGGTCGCCAGGAGTGACGAATACCGCATCGACGGCAAAGCCGCGTTCCGCGCGGACGACGTGATCAAGTTCCAGGGAGTTGATCGTTGCCAAGGGTTGGCCGGCAAGCGCCTCGTCGCCCTGGGCCACGTGGACGGACACGACGGTGCCGGGCACCGGGGCCGGCAGCGTGATCGGACCGGTCAGCTTGGAATCGTCCTGCTCGACCTGCTCTGCCTTCACCTGGGTGTCGTGCTTGAAGAGCGCGAGTGGGTCTTGGGCATCCTCAACCCGTGCGCCGGCAAAGCCATCGTCGGCTTTTGCCGTGTCATGACCCGCAGGCGCGACGAATTGCGGTTGCTCATCGGCGGCGGCGAGGTCCGCCATGTGCTCGTCGACGAACCGGGTGTGGACGTTGCCGGCGGCGAAGTCGGGGTGGCCCAGGATGGCCTGCAGGAAGGCGATGTTGGTGTCGACGCCCTCGATGCGGAACTCGGCCAGCGCGCGGGTCGTCCGGGCGACCGCTTCGCTGAAATCCTCCGACGGCGAATGCCCAATCACCTTGGCGAGCAGCGGGTCGAAGGCGAGGCTCGTCTCGTAGCCGGCGTAGCCGAAGCCGTCCGTGCGCACTCCCGGCCCGCTCGGCGCCTCGTAGGCGAGCAGTGTCCCGGCGGCCGGCAGGATCGCGCCGTCGGCGCGCACGGTCTCCATGCACACCCGCGCCTGCACGGCGTGGCCGCGCGGTGCGACGGTCTTTGCGAGCCCGAGATCCGCGATCGTCGCGCCTTGGGCGAGCTTCAGCTGCGCCCGGACGATGTCCACCCCGGTGACCTCCTCCGTCACCGTGTGCTCGACCTGCAGCCGCGCGTTCGTCTCGATGAACGCGAACGACCCGTTGTCCGCCCCGCCGGAGACGTCGACCAGGAACTCGAAGGTCCCGGCGTTGCGGTAGCCGACGCGGCCGGCGAACCGAACCGCGGCGTCGACGATCCGTTCGCGCAGGTCGTCCGCGAGCCCGGGCGCCGGCGCCACCTCGACGATCTTCTGGAAGTGCCGCTGCACGCTGCACTCGCGCTCGCCGAGATGGGCGATGCCGCCCTCGGCGTCGCCGAGGATCTGCACCTCGACGTGCCGCGCCCGGCCGATGAACTCCTCCACGTAGAGGTCGCCGTTGCCGAACGCGGCCTGCGCCTCCGCCCGGCAGCGCTCGTAGGTGGCGGCCACCTCGTCGGCGTGGGCCACCCGGCGCGAGCCGCGGCCCCCGCCGCCGCCCACCGCCTTGATCATCATGCCGCGGCCCTCGCCCAGGGCGCCGAGGAACGCCGCCGCCTCCTCCACGGACACGGGATGGTCGACACCGCGGATCACCGGCACGCCCGCGTCGGCCGCCGCCGCGCGGGCCCGCGCCTTGTCGCCGAACAGTTCGAGGGTCTCGACGCGCGGACCCACGAAGGTCACCCCCGCCCCGGCGCAGCGCCGGGCGAGACCGGCGTTCTCCGCCAGGAAGCCGTAGCCGGGATGCAGCGCGTCGCAGCCGGCGTCCAGGGCGGCGGCGACGATCCGTTCGATGTCGAGGTACGCCGCCGCGCCTGCGCCGTCCAAGGTGACGGCCCCGTCCGCCTTGCCGGTGTGCAGCGATCCGGCGTCGTCCGCCGGCGCCACCGCCACCGTCGGCACGCCGAGCTCCGCCGCCGCGCGCATGATGCGGATCGCGATCTCGCCCCGGTTCGCCACCAGGAGCTTCATTTCTTCACCGCTTGAGCCACGCCCTAGTCTCTCGTGTTCGCCGGCACGTCACGCCATATCCACTTGCCGGCCGCTTCAGTGAGCGTGTTGAACGCGTCGTCCGTGGTCTGGAATACCCGCCCGGTCAACCACTCGTCGACTGCGACGTGTTCCAGTTGGTCGCGAACTGGCCCTTTGATCTCGCAAAAGTGCACCGCGACGTCCCGGCGGGCGAGGCGATGGGTCAGACGCTGGAGCATTTCGAGCCCGGTCGTGTCGATGAAATTGACGGCGCTCATGATGATAAGCAGGTGTTCGACCGCCTGCCCACCGGCGGAATCCCCGTCCTCGGGCATGCCCTCCGGATTGTCGACCAGTTCCGCGAGACGGCTCTCCAAGGTGTCGGCGTTGGCGAAGTAGAAGCTCTCGTCGACCCGGGCCGCTACCAGGTGAGACCAGGTGCGGACCTCGTAGCGCTTGACGTTGCGGAAATGGGGCGTGTCGCCGAGCCTGCCCACGACGGCGATGTGCGGTCGTGCGGAACCACGCATGAACAGCACGACGGAAATACCGACACCGATCAGCAGCCCGGCTTCCACGCCTGCGAGCAGAACGCCGGCGAAGGTTGCGAAGTGGGTTAGGACGTCGCCTCGATAGAAGCGCCAGTCGCGGACCACGGAGCGGAAATCCGCCAGTTCGTACACGGCCACGATGACGACGGCGGCTAGAACCGCGTGGGGTAAATTCGCGAAAAGTGGTGTCAGCCAGAGCAGGGTCAGGACGATGATTACCGCGCAGACCAGGGCGCTAGCCGGCGTCCGAGCGCCCGACGCGTAGTTGACGCTCGATCGCGAAAAGCTCCCAGCGACGGGATAGGCGCCCGACAGCGATGCACCGATGTTGGCGGCGCCGAGGGCCAGGAGTTCCTGGTGGCTGTCGATTCGCCGTCGCTGGCGGGCGGCGAGGGTCTTGCCGATGGAGTAGCTCTCGACGAAGGCGACCAGGGCGATGAGCACTGCGTTGGGCGCGAGATCCCACCATAGCTGTGCGTCGAGTAGGGGCAGGGTGAGTTCCGGCAATCCGGCGGGGACGCTTCCCACCACGCCGACGTCCAGTCCGAAGCCGGCGACGACGGCGGTGCCAAGGACAGTCACCAACACCGGGCCGGTGCGGCCGAGCGCGTGGCGGACGTCCCCATCACCCCCAACCTTGGCGCCGGATCGCACCAGGGCGGGACCCCACCGGCGCACGGCTGCCATCAGAAGCAGACTCCCGACACCGAGCGCGATGGCGGTGGGATTGACCTCCGTGACGAACCGGACCAGCAGGACGATGCGATCCACTGCGCCATCGTCCACCCGCGACGTCGTGGCGATGCCGGTGAGCGGGGCCAGTTGGCTGATGATGATGACCACCGCCGCCCCGTTGACGAAACCCGAAATCACCGGATGGCTCAGCAAATTGACGATCCCGCCCACCTGCAGCGCCCGCAGGAGGATCAGGATCACGCCGACCTGCAGACTCAAGACTGTCGTGATACCGAGATAGGCATCGGAATAGGCTGCGGCATGCTGACCGACGGTGGAGGCGACCATCAACGCGGCAATGGCGACGGGCCCAACGATCAACTGCCGGGATGAACTCAACAAGGCGTGGATCACCATCGGTGCGAGGCAGGCATAAAGGCCCGCTTGGGCAGGCAGGCCGGCAAGCAAGGCATAGGCGACAGCTTGCGGGACGGTGAGCATGCCGACGGCCACGCCGGCCACACGTCGTGGGGCAGGTCCTCGCGTCGGTACGAGCGTGCCACCTCGATGATGGGTAAGTAAGTCGACAGGTGCTTGCCGTTTGCCATGCCGCGCATTCAGCTTGGCGGGAAGCGGGACTTCACCGCTTGCCCCCGAACAAAACGGCCATTGTAGCCCCATGAACCAAGCGCCGAAGGGCACCCGGCGCCCTAGGGGACGGGCTCGTCCCGTCCCGCTTGACCGTTTGTCGGAGGGCGGGACGCGTTCAGACGTACCCCGGCGGCGGAACAAATCCCCCAAGTTCCCCCGCCATCTGGCGCGCGAATTCGATGGTCGTGTGGTCCTTGAACTCGCCGCCCACCGCCTGCAGGCCGATGGGCAGGCCGTCTTTGGACAGGCCGGTCGGAAAGACCGTGCTGGGCAGATGTGCGACGGTGACAAGCCCCGACCAGAAGACCTGCTGGAAGTAGTCCTGGCTTTCGTTGTCGACCTCTAGGTGCCGGCCGAAATACTCGCCGTGATCGTGGGGAAAGGCGTGGGTGGCCATCTGCGGACACAGCAGGATGTCCCAGTCCTCGAAGAATGCCTGCCATGCCTTGCGCAGTTCGTAACGCCGGTTGCTGTAGAGCAGCCACTCGCCGTGTTCCTGGACGCCGAAGCGCACCACGGTGCCGGCGAGGCTGTCGTCCACCAAGCCTTGCGCGCGCGCTTGGCGCAGCCCTTCCTTCTCTTCCTCGGGGAGGTTGGCTGCCATGACGCCCCAGAGCAGGCTTGTATAGGATTCGAAACTCCCGGCGATGTCGATGTCGGGCAGTGCGCTGTCGGACACCGTTGCTCCTAGGCGCGCGAGCGCCTCGCCGACGTGCTGGACACGGTCGGCCATCTCCGCCGCTACCGGGGCGAAATCGTGGTTGGGGAGAATCGCCACCTTGAAGTCCCGCAGGCTTTGCTTGTCCGGTCGGGGAAGATCGAGTCGCCAGCCGTGTCGGTCCGTGCGGCCCGGTCCGGCGACGATGTCGAGAGACAGCGCCAAGTCCTCCGCGCAGCGGGCCATTGGGCCAACCACCGCGATGTCTGCGGGGGCGACCACGCCGGGGAGCGCGTGGCCCTCGTCGCTGACGATTCCCCAGGTGGGCTTGTGGCCGTAGATGCCGCAGAAGTGGGCGGGATTGCGAATGGAACCGCCGATGTCGGAGCCCGCTTCCAGGCCGGTGAGCCCTGCGGCCAGTGCCGCTGCGGATCCGCCGGATGAACCGCCGGGAGTGCGCGTGAGATCCCAGGGATTGTTGGTCGTCCCGTAGATCTCGTTGAAGCTCTGGAAGTCCGCCAGGTTGAGCGGGACGTTGGTCTTGCCCAAGAAGACGGCGCCCGCGGCCTTCAGGCGGCGAACCGAATCCGCGTCCTGCGTGGCGACGTTGTCGCAGAACTCGGGAACACCCCAGGTCGTCGGCAGGCCTTCGACGTCGTAGGCTTCCTTGATGGTCATCGGCACGCCATGCAGGGGTCCGACATCGTCGCCGCGGGCGAGCGCCGCATCGGCCGCCCTTGCCGCTTCCCGGCCACGCTCGAAATCGCGGACCACGACCGCATTGATCTCGCCGTCGTAGCGTTCGACCCGGTCGATGTATTGGTCGACGACTTCCAGCGAGCTGACCGCTTTGTTCCTGATGGCAGCGGCGATGTCGATGGCGGTGGCGAATGGATCAGTCATGCTTTCGTCCAAGCGGGCTTGCGGGCGGTGGTCTCCGACCGGGATTATAGGGTTGATACGTGCCGGTCGAACGCCGAACCAAGGGATGAACCCGTGCCCAAAGGAATTGCTATCGCGTTGGCGCTGCTGACG
>JAPOYW010000532.1 GCA_026706425.1 Gammaproteobacteria bacterium | reverse complement strand
CGCGTCGCCGTAGCCAATCCGGCCAGACGTTTCTTTCGTAGGTCGCGATCACCTTGTCGCGGACGCCGTCGTCGCCCCACCATTTCAACAGCTGTTCAAAGAACGCGTCCGACTCACGTTGGCTCTGGTCTGGCTGAGGATCTGGCGTCGGCAAATGTTCGGGAAACAGTGCACCCAGCAGTGATTGGCGACGCCAGGATTCCTCACACTGGTCCTCCAGCATTCGGCGAACGACGTCATACTGTCGAAGCCACCGCGGTCGATGCACGGTCGGGACAAGACGCTGCAAAACGCCCGATCCGAGTTCGCCGTGTAGCAGGTATTGGATCGCTGCGGCGTGGCGGTCCTCGGAAAGCTCCCTGCACCATTCCGCCATCATGGCAGCGTCGACGCGATGCTGCACTCGGAGCCACTGGAAGACCCGCTGATCTTCGTTTCGTTCGATGTATGCCGGATCGAGCAGCCGATCAGCGGGAGCGAAAGCAGCCCGAAGCGGCTCGTCGTTTCCATACGCGTCAGTTTGGTCCAACAAGTCGGGCGCATCTTGGAGCAGTAGATTCCTTAGTGGCTGAAGACTTCCGTCCACTGCCCGCGCTTTGAGTGTGCGGCACCAAGTTACGCCTACCCGATGGTACGCCGCGAAATCAGCAGCGGCGCTACCGGTGACCCCACCATTGATCGGTCGCAATGCATGCAGCCGCTCCGGCGTCAAACATTGGTCCCATCGTTCTGCCGTTTCCGCGAAGAGGTCGGATGGGCGGAGCGGTGCCGGCGCGATGCGGCCATCCTGCGTATCCGCGGGGCTGCAAAGAGGACGGAGAAGTTGTTCAACTTCCGCCGAGACGATGCAGCGTTCGGCAACCAACGCCACCAGGCTTTCGTCTTCGATATTGGCGAGGATGGCGCAAAAGTCGTTATCAAAGTCGTCGTTCGCAACTTCAATGCGCACACCCGACGTCAATTGCGGGAGCGTCGGGCGGAATGGCGCGGGAAGACCCGATGGCACAACTGAGCAAGCGCCCATCCAGGCCGACAGCCCACGACCGTTCCCATGCAACTCAAGGAGAAACTCCTGGCGTAGTGCATCCGGGTTGTTCAGGCCACAGGCGAGAAGCCGCCAGAGCAGCGAGGGGAAGTTCCCACGAGCGGCCAGTGGACTACGTGGCGCTTCTATTCGGTCGACCAGTGCATCCGTCAACTCGATCAAACCTCTGCCAAGCGCCTCTCCGAGGCGGCGGATGGTACGAAGGGTTGTGTCGTCTTCAAGCGACACATGAGTTCGACCGGGGTCGAGTTTGAAGGGCCCGTTGACGATGTATCCGCACCCCCAGTTCTCGCTCGTGGGCGTGACGTTCCAGAGGAACGGTACATCCAGTTGGAAGGGTGTGGGAACGCCCTCTCGCAGACCGAGGGCAATCGCTGCGGTACCCATCTCCTTCTGTCCCGCATCCGCAGGTCGGAAACGAAGGATTCGAAAACGACCGGGATGGTTGGGAAGTCCGGTCTCGGTACCTACCGACCACGTGGGAGCACCGTCGATGGAAGTTCCAGCGAAAACATGGATCCCAGGTAGCGGTCCGCCTTCCACGACGACCTCCCGCACTTGCCGCGAGAATACTGGCAACAGAACATGCGCGTAAGCAAAGCGATGGAACAGCGTCTTGATCAGAATCTGCGCGTCGACATCCCGGCGCAGTGGCAGCCTAACGAGTGTGGGTTGGCGGTCCCTGATCATCCATGAGTCAGCGTCCTCGGGGACAGGTCTTTCCTGAGGCAACAACCCCCCGGTAATGGAGAATGCGAGAAAGCCGCTGACCACAGATGGGGACGAAGACACGAGGTGAACGGACTTGAAGCCGAGACCAAAGCGGCCGGTGGTCGATGACTGAGAGGATTCTCCCGGGTTTTCGCCGGACTTGCCGCTCAAATTCATGAGCATCATGAAGTAGAGATCCTGATCCCATGCACGATCCCGCCCGGTCGGAAAGGCGGCGCCGCCGGTGTCGTTGATCGGGCGCCCCCAGTGCATGACATCCACGGTGGCTTTACGGTCATCTTCTTCGTAGACTCGAATCAAGAGACGGCAAGAAGCGGAGGGTAGCGGCCCACCCTGGATCTCAGCGGCTTCTGAGAGAGCGTCGTCGGCATTCTGCGCAAGCTCCAACAACACGCTGTCGCGACCGTAGCCATACCGTCGCATCAGCTCGTTGATCCGCTTCCACAAGTACTTTTGGTGGTGCGGCTCCTCGATGAGGTCGGCCAAACGGTCAAGGGCATCTCTCTCGATTCTGAGCGCCTCTTCAGAGGGCACCTGCTCCCGCCGCCTTTGCGCTCGTTCAGCTCTCCTAACGCCCTCCTGGAGTTGTGCGTTCTCCTTCACATCGAGATGTTGAAGGGTCAGCGGTAGGTGTGCCTTGATGGATGCGAGGACGGGACCAAGGTCCGCTTGAGAACCCTTGCCCCATCGAGACCACCAGGCATTCACCTGCTCCCGGGGCAGCCCGAGGTATGCGGATGCCCATCTCTCGACGGTGCCGTGGAGCAGCCGCATGAGTTCATCTCTCGAATGGCGCTGCGGTTCGACAACCCGGAGAGAGACTTCCCAGAAAGCGCCCAGCGGCGAAAGCGCCGAGTACTGCGACGGCGGGCGCCGAACCGGATCGATCGCAAACAGCGTGTGGCTGTCGGCTTCGGCCTCCATCTCCACCCACGATCCGAGGATGTTCACAGCGTTCACGCGATCACCATGCGCGACCTGGGACGAAACCCAAACGCTGACGGCGCTGCGATCGAATCCCTCTATCGGCTCGATGGCAACGTCCTCCCCAAGCCATTGCTCGGCGAGATTCCCAATCGCATTCCGCAGACCGTTCCCCAACAAACTCAGGAAGGCCCCCACTGCACCATGTGGCACCCGACCCCTCCAAGGCTCGAAGTAGGCCTCTAGCACGTCCAACCCGGTCCGAACCGGGTGGCTCTCAGCGCTCTTCGCATGAGGGACCGGATCGTCACCGCCCAATTTGAGAATGGGGCGAAGCTCCGGAATCAATCGGTGCCGTCGCGCGACGCCGGTTTCCGTTCTGGCGACATCTCGGCTGACATGCCAGTTGCCGTCTTGCGTCGGCAGGTCCAACTCTGGAAGAACGCATGTCAAAAAAACGTTCGTTCCCACAAACCACTCCAGATACTGACGGAAGAGGCGTCCGCTGGGGGTGTCCTTTGCCGGTCTGGCACTGGCGAGGCTCTTTAGCATTTCAATCTGACGATCGGGAAGGATCGGACCATGAAGGGTCCGTGCTAGCTGAACGAGCGTTTCGGTAACATCTCGAATCCCGCTCTCCCCATGCCGCAAGACACGCGCGACGGTGTGCACGAGTCTCCAGCCGGGATGGCTGGTGGCGAGTCTCGTCTCAAAAACGTCTTCGATTAGTGAAGCGCCTACCAGCGCGGGATTAGTCACGACAAGCCACGCACTCCCATCTAACTGCGCGACCTGATCGGAATCCAAGGCGTCGATCATCCTTTGAACTTGCCGTTCGCGACTCGCGCGCCCGAGAATCTCTCGAACGACAGGCTCTGCGAACCTCCAAATCCGTGCGTCGATGGCTGCGGGAAGCCGCTTCTCGCCGAAGACACCGACCGCAGCCAGACCTGCAACGACATCCAGCAGTTCCTCTGGAGCAAGGAGTAGTGAGTCCGGTGCTAGGGCGCATCCTTCACGCTGGGGCAGCCAAAGACTGTGTCTGAGCAATTCTCGCAACTCGCCATCTTGCGGCATCAACACCTGCCCGTCGGAACCGCGAACGACGCGCACGATCTGTTCGGCGAAACGCCATGGGCGTGAGTCTTCCAACATGAGCTGCAGGAGGCCGTTACGATTCATCTCAGGAACGGAGTCGTAGAGCTGGGCGACCTGGGATTCCGGGTCTAGGAGACGTAATTCCGCTTCGAGTTCTGGCGGCAGACGGAATTCGCCTGTCGTTCCCGTCGAACGCCTTGTTCCGTGGCCGATCGGCCCACGTGTTCCGTCAACCCCCCGATGCAGCGGCATCGCACGCCAACGTTGTAGCTCCTCATTCGTCACGCCGTACAAGCCTTCGAGCATCTGCAGCGCTTCTGTGTCGCTCAGCCCGGTCCAATGCACGGGCTTGTTTAAGCAGCCGGCGAGCAGGCGATGCAGCGCTTCGTGATCGACCGGAGCGACGTAAAGGGCATCAAGAACCTCATGTGAAAGTGATTCGACCAACTTTCCGTGAATGGCACACCACGACCGGTCGAGCAGGCGCAGCAGAATCGGCAGTGCTCGACCGTTCTCGGTGCGGGCGTGGAACAGCTCCGCGTCCTGTCCGACGACTTTCGCACCGCGCCCTGCAAGGAGTGCTCGTGCGGCAAGGCGAACATTGGCGTTAAGGGAAATGTTTGGCGCGAGCCGTATCAATACGGCTTTGCGATGCGTGGGATTGCCGAACGACTCGACCCGGTTGACCGAGTCGGCCAAAGCCTCGGGCACCGGTGACGGCACATCGACATTGATTGATGCCACGACCTCGCCGCTCACCATCCAGACGGCTACGTCGAGGGCCTTCGCGAGTTCCGTGACGGCCCGTTTCGGATCCGAAGGCCGTTCGGCCTGGGTTCCGTCCGACTCCTCGTAGTCCGAGACGTCCGAAATTGGATTGGCGAATACTCGGCGGTTCTCGATTTGGCGGCGCAACTGGGCGATGGTCCACGCGTCCTCGCGGTCTCCCGGCGATCTCATCGCTCGCAACAATGGCAATCCGGCCAGATCGCCCAAGGGACGTTCGTCTCGTTTGGCAAGCAGTACCTCGGCGAGGAGCAACCGAGAGTGTCGCACGCGCTCGGAATCGCCTTCCGCTTCCAGCCGACGCCCTAGGGTAGACAGCGCGAGATCCAAACGTTGCTGGTCAGGCAGGTGGTCCGACTGCGACTCACTTTCGCGGCTTCCGAACGGTACCGGGAACAGCCCTTTGCCAATCGCATGTTCAGAGGCGAGCTCGGCAACAGCCTGTTGGGTGTCCACGAGCGTTCCGACTAGCCAAGCCTTCGGCAACACCTCACAGAGGTCTCGCCACGCTTGCCGTAGCTCGTCGCGCGACTCTCGCGAGGCAGAACGTCGCGTCGTGTGGAGAAACGCACCGTCCCCAATGTGTCCCGCGATCCATTGGGCGACTATGTCGGCGCGAGCGTCCTCGCGACAGGTCTCCGGGCCAAGAACATGACGGAGAACCCCTCGGAGCCAACGTAGAGATTGCGGAGTCCCGAACTCGTTGCCCGCAATGCAGTTCAGGAGGGACTCGAGCTGACTTGCGGGCCAGTCGTCGAGTTCCCCCACGAACGCGGGCGCATTGTGGTCAATGAACACAAGATCGCCCGTCCGTTCACTGCCACTCGCAACGAATTGTCGGCGAACGGCGACCGGCGCCTCACTCCAATTGGGGATCGACAAAACGCGACAAGCATCCGCGTCAATTGCCTTCCATTGGACGCCGTGCTCGGCAATGACGGGCAAGAGCCAATGATGCCGCCTGACGAAATCCAAGGAATCCTTGACGATGCTTGAGCGGACGACCGCGCTGAGGAGCCGCCGTGCTACGTGTTCCTCGACCGGGCCAGCCGCTTCTGCGAAGGCACGTGGTAGCAATGGAAGGAGCAACCGTTCGCACAATGCCCGATTCCAACGCACGCGCATGTCGTCATCACTTGCGGCAACGCCCATGTCGTCAGTGATGCCGGGAATTGACCTGCGGTCTTGGGAAGGCCAGAAGTAGCCGTGCAAGATGACCTCCCACGCGGGCGACGAACCTCCGCGGTGGACGACCGCGCCGTTCCTCGGCTCGGGGTCGTCGTCTAGCGGGAGGAACACGGCCCAGCGAAGACGTGCTCCCAACAGTTCAGCGTCGGTGTCGTTAGGCCGCAGTACGGTGACTGCGGCGTGAGCGAGAGCTTTTCGCGGCACCGTGGCGTGCCGACCGTCCTGCCACTGTGAAGATTGCGGCCATCCGGGCTGCAACCGGAACTGTCGGAGGTATTCACTGCCGAGAGCTTCTATTCCGACGACGGACCAGACTCTCTCCTTAGTAGTAGTTGCGCGGGAGTCGGTCGTCGGCGCATTCCTGCTCGACGTGTTGACGGACCAGTTTCGTTCGTTGGACTCAATCTCGCCTGCAAAGACCTGGTTGGGCACCCCACCGCTATCATCGCGATGCCGTCCCACCCAACTCGCCGTCTGGCGATCGACGTGCACGAGCTTCGTGCGACCGTGCAGGCCCTCCAGCCTTGCCGCACGAGCCGTCTCGATGGTTCGGAGATGCCCGCACTGGGCCAACAGCAAGGTAGGGGGTGCAGAACGTCCGAACCAAGCGCAGAGATCGTCCGGCGCAGGGCAGTGTTCGCGCAGCCCGTATCGCCCACCCTTGGCGCCACGATCCAGATGTTCGTGACGACGCAGCGGAATCCATAGCAGCAAGCCGTTCCCCTTCTTGCCAAACAGATCCGCCGCTACGGACCGGAGCTGCTCGGCATCGACCTCATTCCAGTCTGGATGAAGAGGATCCTCGTCCCTGTTCTCTCCCGTGCCGGTCCACGGGTTCAACACGCCGGCCCGCCAATGGGAATTCTCGGCACCAATGTAAAGGAACGCCTCACAGATGTGGAAGGCGCTCTTCAGACCAATACCAAACGTCCCGATCTTGCCGACATCGTCCTCCTTCCCACCGCCAATGGCTTTGTGCAATGCCGCCCGGTCCTTTTCGGGGAAGCTCCCGTCGTTTGCCACCAGAAGCGCGGGACCTCGTAGCAGGCTGTTTTGCGCATCGGGCCAGCCCCGTTCCAACACCACGAGTTCAAGTTGTGTGGCGCCAGCATCGTCAGCGTTCTGGACCAGTTCCCGGAACAATGTGCGTCCATCGCCAGCATCCTTGTAGACATCGGCCAGCAGGCTCTGGATTGCCTTGATCTCGTCGACCGGGTTGCGGACGATTCCGGCGTTTGGCCGGACATCAACGTCGGGCAAATGCATCCTGGTTGGTGTTTATTGGTGTTTGTTTCATGAGGCTCGGAGTGACTGCCAAATCATTGCTGTCCCACAAAGTGGGCGAAAAATGACGGCCTGAACGCTCCCTGCGGTATGATTGGTTTTTCC
>JAPOYW010000025.1 GCA_026706425.1 Gammaproteobacteria bacterium | reverse complement strand
GAAGAAGAGATACGGGGTGCCGTCATGGAAGAAGTGGAGCGACAGTTCCGTCCCGAGTTCATCAACCGGATCGACGACGTCGTGGTCTTCGCCTCCCTCAGGAGGGAGGACATGGCGGCGATCGCCGGGATCCAACTCGAACGCCTCCGCTCGCGCCTGGAAGATCAGGATCTGCGCTTGGAGATCGAGCCGGACGCGATGCAGGCGTTGGTCGAGCAAGGGTACGACCCGGTGTTCGGGGCACGACCGCTGAAGCGGGCGATACAGCGCCGCCTGGAAAACCCGCTGTCGGCGGCCCTGCTCGGGGGCCGGTTCGTGCGCGGTGAGACCAGTGGCGTCAGTCACGACGGCGGGGGCATGGCCTTTGCCGCCGTTGATGGCACACCGGCGTGACGAGTATGATCTCGGCGCTTTTCGCGGGGTATGGCGCAGTCTGGTAGCGCACCTGCTTTGGGAGCAGGATGTCGGGAGTTCGAATCTCTCTACCCCGACCAGCTATTGCCGAATGGCCTTGGCCTGTCGAGGCGCCCGTAGCTCAACTGGACAGAGCATCGGCCTTCTAAGCCGGCGGTTGAAGGTTCGAGTCCTTCCGGGCGCGCCAGCACGACCGCTACGCGGTCGCGTGTGGATTTCGCTGGCGCCCGTCGCGCGGTCGGTTCGATTTCGCTCGCGAAATCGTGCTTGGCGAACGTGGACAGTTCGCTGCGCGGTCGCGTTCGTCGCGTTCGAAGCGGTAGAATGCGCGCCCTTGACGCCGTCCAGTGGTGGATGTAGCTCAGTTGGTAGAGCCCCGGATTGTGGATCCGGTGGTCGCGGGTTCAAGCCCCGTCATCCACCCCAATCGGCACTGTGAGAATCCACTTCCCCAGCAATCAACGATGCAGGTATCCGTAGAGACGACGGGTTCGCTCACCCGCAAGATGACCGTTGCCGTTCCCTCGACAGAGTTCGAGGATCGGGTCGCGAACCGGGTCCGGAGCACGGCGAGGAAAGTCTCCCTACCCGGATTCCGACGCGGCCGCGTGCCGCTCGGCGAGGTGGAGCGTCGGTTCGGGGCCTCGTTGCGCAACGAGGTGGCTTCGGAGCTCGTCCAGTCCAGCTTGGAAGACGCCGTGCGACGGGAGAACATCCCGCTGATCGGCACCCCATCCGTGGAGTTGGTGAACGTGGACCCGGGGGCGGACCTTGAGTTCACGGCCACGTTCGAGGTGCTGCCCGAAGTCGACCTGGTCGACCTGTCGACGCTGCGCGTGCGGAAGCCGGTCGCCGAGATCAGCGAGGCGGATATCGACGAGATGGTCGAGTCGCTCCGCAAGCAACGCACCGAGTGGAACCCGGTCGAACGTCCCGTTGCCGTCGATGACCGGGTTGTCGTCGACTACTCGGTCAAGGTCGATGGCGAAGTGCAGGGCGAGCCACACCTCGACTTCGCATTCGTCGTTGGCAGCGCCCAGGTCGTGGCGGAACTCGATGGTGCCGTAGTCGGGATGTCCATCGGTGAAACGAGGGCGTTCCCTGTTACCGTACAACGTGATAGCGACAAAACTTCGGGCGAAGTCGAAGGCATCGGCGAGGTCGCGTTGAAATCCGTGGAGGCACCTTCGCTGCCGGAACTCGACGGGGCGTTCTTCGAGGCGTTCGGCGTCGTCGACGAGGCTGCGGCGTCGAGCGACGACCCGGCGGATTTCGCCGCCTCCGGACAGGGCGACGAAGAAAGCGACGGGGACACGAGCGAACGGGACCACATCCCGCCGGTCGGGGTCGGAGGACCCTTGGAGAAGTTCCGAGCCAACGTCCGGGAGCGGATGCAGGCCGAACTGGAGGTGGCCGCGCGAAACGAGACGCGGCGCCAGGTCATGGCCTCCCTCGCGAGGGCGCACGCCTTCGAACTGCCGCGCGTGCTCGTGGAAGAGGAACTCGAACAAGAGCGCCAGCGCATGGCGCAGGTGATGGGCGTCCCGATAGAGCATTCGCACTTGGGGGACGTTGTCCATCAGCGCGTGAGGGAACGGGTGAGGACCCGGCTCGTCGTCCGCGAAATCGTGCAACGGGAGGGCCTGCAGGCGGACGACGAACGGATTCGGGCGAGGATCGAGGAGATCGTCGCGCCGTACGAACAGCCCGACGAGGTACGCAACTGGATCTACGGCGACGAGGAGCAACTGCAACGGGTGGAGCTCGGTGTGCTGGAGGATCAGCTCGTAGAACACATCCTGTCCCTCGCTACCGTCGAGTCAGTCCCGGCCTCCTATCGGGATGTCGTGACCGGGAACTCGATCCCCGATCTCCCGGTCGAGGAACCGCGATCCACGGATGCGGATCCCGAGGGGTCGCGGTTCGAACGCAGCGACGGCGACGAGGGGCGAGAGGCGTCGGATCCGGACACGACGGCCGGCGAGCGCGAGGGCAAACCGCGGAAGGGCCGGCTGCGCCGGTGGTTCGGCGGCAGCCGCTCATAGCGCGAGAGAGACACACGAGACAACCCAAGGGTCGAGGAAAACCATGTACAGCAATCAGCCGATGTCCACTACCAATCTCAACCTGGTGCCGATGGTGTTGGACCAGAACGCCCGCGGCGAGCGGGCCTACGACATCTATTCGCGGCTGCTCAAGGACCGCATTATCTTTCTCGTGGGACCCGTGGAGGACTCGGTCGCCAGCGTGGTCATCGCGCAACTCCTTTTCCTGCAGCATGAGAATGCCGAGAAGGACATTCACATGTACATCAACTCGCCGGGTGGCGCCGTGACGTCGGGACTGTCGATCTACGACACCATGCAATACGTTAGCTGCGACGTCGCCACCACCTGCATTGGGCAAGCCGCCAGCATGGGAGCGTTCCTGTTGGCTGCGGGGGCGAAGGGCAAGCGCATTTGCCTGCCCAACTCGCGCGTCATGCTGCACCAGCCGTCGGGCGGTTCCCAGGGCGTTGCGGCGGACATCGAGATCCAGGCCCGCGAAATACTCGCCATGCGCAAACGCCTGAACGAAATACTGGCCCGGCACACCGGGCAGAGCGTGGAGCGGATCGGCACCGATACCGACCGGGACTTCTGGATGAGCCCGGAGGACGCGGTGGAATACGGCTTGGTCGACACCATCAAGCACCCGGAGACATAGCTCGCATTGCGACACGAGCTGCTTCAAGCGGTTGATTCCGCAATGCGAAACACCATCGCCGTGGGGCTCGCTGACGTCGGCATGGGGCATCGACGACGTACAATCACGAGCGACGCTCCGGGGTGCTGGGGTTGCAAAATGACCCCTAAGCCCTCATGGTTCGGGCTGCGCAGAGCCGACACGAAGGGGCGCCATGGCGAACAATTCGGGCAGTGACGACTCAGACAGACGCTGTTCGTTCTGCAGCAAGAGCCAGCACGAGGTACGCAAGTTCATCGCGGGCACCGGGGTGTACATCTGCGACGAGTGCGTTGAACTCTGCAACGAGATTATTCGCGAAGGCGTGCCGGCTGGGACCAACGGTTCCGAGAAAGCCAAGCTGCCGGTGCCCCTCGAAATCAAGGGCACTCTGGACGAGTACGTCATTCACCAGGAGCACGCCAAGAAGGTGCTCTCCGTGGCCGTCTACAACCACTACAAGCGACTGAACTACAAGGGCAAGAAGGACGATGTCGAACTGTCCAAGTCGAATATCCTGCTGATCGGCCCCACGGGCTGCGGCAAGACCCTGCTCGCCGAAACCTTGGCGCGCCTGCTTGACGTGCCGTTCACCATCGCCGATGCGACAACGCTGACCGAGGCGGGCTACGTGGGCGAAGACGTCGAGAACATCATTCAAAAGCTGCTCCAGAAGTGCGACTACGACGTGGAGCGCGCGCAGGTGGGCATTGTCTACATCGACGAGATCGACAAGATCTCGCGCAAGTCGGACAACCCGTCGATCACGCGCGACGTGTCGGGAGAGGGTGTCCAGCAGGCGCTGTTGAAGTTGATCGAGGGGACCGTTGCTTCGGTACCGCCGCAAGGTGGCCGGAAGCATCCGCAGCAGGAGTTCCTGCAAGTCGACACGTCGAACATCCTGTTCATCTGCGGCGGGGCGTTCTCGGGCTTGGACAAGGTCATCATGGACCGGTCCGACAAGGTGGGTATCGGTTTCATGGCCGATCCGGGCGTGACCCGCAAGGATCCCAAGACCGTCGGCGAGACGCTCCGCCAGGTCGAGCCCGAAGACCTGATCAAATACGGACTCATCCCGGAGTTCGTGGGCCGCCTACCGGTCGTGGCAACGCTCGAGGAACTCGACACCGAAGCCTTGATGCGCATTCTCACGGAACCCAAGAACTCCCTAACGCGCCAGTACGCCAAGCTCTTCGAGATGGAGGAGGTCGAGGTGGACTTCCGGGACGATGCCCTGCGGGCGGTGGCCAAGAAAGCCATGGAGCGCAAGACCGGTGCGCGCGGCCTTCGCTCGATCTTGGAATCGGTCCTGCTCGACACCATGTACGACCTGCCGTCGTCGGAGGGAGTGGCCAAGGTGGTGGTCGACGAAAGCGTCATCGAAGGCGAGAACGAACCTATGCTCGTCTACCAGAACGTTCCGCCGGGTGAAGAGGAGGCTGGATCGGCCTCGACCCCCGCGAGTTAGTCTTAGCGAGGGAACTCGCCCGGGGACCGAACCGATGCCGACCGACATGCTGACCGGTCTCGCGGTACTGCCGTTGCGCAAGATGGTGATCTACCCGCATGGGATCCATCCGTTGTTCGTCGGCACCAGGCGATCCATACAGGCGCTCGAGACCAGCATGGCCGGGGACCAGCAGATTCTCCTGGTCACCAAGCGGGACGCGACCGTTGACGACCCGGGTCCCGAGGACCTCTACGACGTGGGTACCGTCGCGACGATCCTGCAGCTGTTGCCCCTGCCGGACGGCAAGGTCAAGGTGCTGGTGGAAGGTGGTCAGCGGGCCAAGGTCGATAGTTTCCAGATCGATGGTCCGGTGATCGTCGCCGACGTGGTTCCATTCGAGGAGGTCGCGTTGGCCGCCGGGTCGGCCGAAGCCGTGTTGCGGTCGCTCATGGGACGGTTCGAGGCGCTGGCCAAGACGTCCAAGGACATTCGACAGGACGTGGTGGCATCGTTGTCGAGCATCGACGATCCGGCGCGCCTCGTCGATACCATTGCCGCCCAGGCACCGCTGAAGCTAGATGCGAAGCAGTCGATCCTTGCGACCTTCGATCTCAAGCGGCGCGTGCAACGCATCGAGGCGTACCTGGACGCGGAGATCGAAGCCCGGCGGATGGACAAGCGCATCCGCGGGCGCGTCAAGAAGCAGTTGGAGAAAAGCCAGCGCGAGTTCTACCTGAACGAGCAGATCAAGGCCATCAACAAGGAGCTCGGGGACTTGTCCGACGCCCCGAACGAATTGGACAGCCTAAAGGAGCGGATCGACTCGTCGGGAATGCCGAAGGAGGCCCGCAACAAGGCCTCCAATGAACTGGCCAAGCTGCGTCTGATGGCGCCCATGTCCGCGGAAGCCACCGTTGTACGCAGCTATCTCGACTGGATGCTCTCGATTCCCTGGAAGAAGCGGCGACGTGTGCGACGGGATCTCCGGGCGGCGCAGAAGATCCTCGACGACGACCACTACGGCCTCGAAGAGGTCAAGGAGCGGGTACTGGAATACCTGGCCGTCCAGGGCAGGGTGAGGAAGCTCAAGGGCCCGGTATTGTGCTTGGTGGGCGCACCGGGCGTCGGCAAGACGTCCCTTGGCGAGTCCATCGCCCGGGCCACCAACCGCAGGTACGTCCGGATGGCCTTGGGCGGTGTCCGCGACGAGGCCGAGATCCGCGGTCACCGGCGTACGTATATCGGCTCGATGCCGGGCAAGATCCTGCAACGCATGGCCAAGGCCGGTGTGCGCAACCCGCTGTTCCTGTTGGACGAGATCGACAAGATGGGCATGGACGTTCGTGGCGACCCCGCATCGGCCTTGCTCGAAGTCCTGGATCCGGAGCAGAACCACGCCTTCAACGACCACTACCTCGAGGTCGACTACGACCTGTCGGATGTGTTCTTCGTCTGTACATCCAATTCGATGAACATCCCCCCGGCGCTTCTCGACCGGATGGAGGTGATTCGACTGGCCGGCTACACGGAAGACGAGAAACGCAATATCGCCTCGCGCTTCCTCATTCCCAAGCAGAAGCGTTTGAACGGCTTGGGCGAGGACGACTTCACGGTTAGCGACGAAGCACTCACGCACATGATCCGCTACTACACGAAGGAGGCCGGCGTGCGCGGCCTGGAGCGCGAGATCGCCAAGCTTTGCCGCAAGGTCGTTACCGAGCAGTCGCTGGCGGACGACGGCGGGCACCGCGGGGAGGGCGGAGAGGTTGCGCCGAAGGAGATCGGGGCCGACGACGTCGAAGCCTACAACGGCGTGAGGAAGTACACCTACGGCAGGGCCGAGAAGAAAAACCAGGTTGGCGTCGTCACAGGGCTGGCCTGGACCCAGGCGGGTGGCGAGCTTCTCAACATCGAAGCCCTGGCGGTTGCGGGTAAGGGCCAGCAGATCAAGACCGGGTCGTTGGGCGACGTCATGCAGGAGTCGATACAGGCGGCGATGACGTTCGTGCGCAGTCGAGCGGCGGCGCTTGGTATCCCGGAGGACTTCCATGAGCGCCACGACCTGCACATTCACGTGCCGGAGGGGGCGACCCCCAAGGACGGTCCGAGTGCGGGAATCGGAATGTGCACTGCGCTCGTCAGCGTCCTGACGGGTATCGCCGTCTCGGCGGACCTCGCCATGACCGGCGAGATCACGCTCCGCGGCCAGGTATTGCCGATCGGCGGGCTCAAGGAGAAGCTCTTGGCCGCGCATCGCGGCGGCATAGCGCGTGTCGTGATTCCGGAGGAGAACGTACGCGATCTCAAGGAGGTCCCGGACAATGTCAAGGACGATCTCGAGATACTTCCGGTCGAATGGATGGACGACGTGATCGACGCGGCGCTCGAACGCCGTCCCGAACCTCGCCCCGCAGAGTCCGACGAAGCCGGGGTTCCGGTGGGTCCGGCAGAGACAAAACAAGAGCTGCCGATCAGTACCCACTGAACGGCCGAGGGGGTGGGCTTCATTCGAAGCGTGTCAGATCCAGGCGCACCATTTCCGGCCCCGGGGACAAACGCCCGCATGTCCCACGGCGTCTCAAAAAACCACACCTGTGTGCGGT
>JAPOYW010000578.1 GCA_026706425.1 Gammaproteobacteria bacterium | reverse complement strand
CGGGGTGCCTTTCCGCGACAAGATCTACGCGGTGTTCCCTGGCTTCGAGCCGTCCTTTAGAGACGGCAAGGAGGGATTGCATCTACTGTTCCTGTTTGACCCCGAGATCGGTCTGGAACGATACCTGCGGGCCTTTGAGGTGGTCATGGGGGGAATCTCTCCCTGGCGTGACGGTGGATTGCAGGTTTCGGGCAACCGCGCGGCACAAGCCTTCGAAGCGCTTCGAGGGCTATGGGAGCGAGAGCGCTCCGGCGAAGGAGAAGGTGCTTGGCGCTACCTTGTTCTTGCACCTCATATCGAGGCGTCGAAGGGGCTGCTCGGCGCGCAGAAAGCTCAGGTCCTCCAGCTATTTGACCATGAAGAGATCACGGGGTTGGAGCTTGGGGACGAGCAGTTGCCGGTAGACACACTCCAGAAACGACCTTGGCTTCACGAAGGGATGGAACAACATCGACAAGCGTTCTTCCACGCGAGCGATGCCTACGGACTAGACGACGTCGGTCGTCGCCACACTTGGGTGAAGCTCGCCAGTCCGCACGTCGAGGCCTTGCGCCAAGCGTTTGTTGCTAGTGATTCCCGAATCATGATTGGGTTCGCGAAGGACGAAGCTGGCAAGTTGAAGACGATCAACAACCCGCCGGACATCACTCTGAACGACCGCCCTTGGCTTCGTGAGGTGAGGGTGAGTGGCGGAGCCTCTTTCTTTGGCGGCAGCCAAGGCGGGACGCCCCGAACGATCAATTTCAGGCTCAGTCCCGATCTAACGTGCGTTGTCGGCGGCAGCATGACCGGCAAAAGCACTCTGCTTGATGGCCTTCGCTGTCATATCGGCGTCCCTAAGCCCGTTGACGAAACCGTTCGTGCCAATGTGGATGCACGTGGCCGGATCTTTGCCGCAGGTGCACCCGAGATCGTGCTCGATTGTCCGGGCACCGATCCGACAGCAGCACTCGGTGAACAGTGGCCGGCGCAGTTCTTCGCCCAAAACGAGTTGCAGCGTCTCACGCAAGAAGGCGCGGCCGTCGAGGATATTCTCGCCCGTCTTGTACCCTCCGAGACCGCCGGGATCGCTGCCAGGAACGACAATCTACGACGTCTCGACAAACGGCTCTCCAACGAGGTGGAGCAACTTCGCGATCTTGACGATCAGCTTGAGGACGCCGAGCAGGCTCTTCTACGTGCGCGCACTGCAAAGGACGCGCTGGCGGCGTTTTCCGAGGCCGGCGTCGACAGGCTGCATCGGGCCAGTCGTGATAGGCAACTGTGGGCGGAGTCCAACCGCACTGTGTCATCCGTTGGACAGTCGATCCGTGACGTAATCGAAACCGCCAACGCTTTCGAAGTTCCGCAGTTGGATCTAGGCTCGAAGGAAGAACCGAGGACCTCGCAGATAGACGTAAACGCTCGCGAGTTGGCATCGCAGTGGGCAAGCGTCGTGGGTTTACTGCAAGGTGCAGAAAGAGCGATTGGCGAATGGGCCCAGGCTGCCTCGTCGGTGGTCGACGCCCTGAAAGCCGACGAAGCGGCTTTCCGCACGGACGTTCAGCGCGTATTGGCTGAACGCGGACTCGACGTAACCAAGCTTCAGGAGTTCCAAAAGCTCAGTAGGCAAGCAGCTCTGGTATCCAGTCACCAGGCGAATTACGACCAACTCCGAGAACGCCGGAACCAAAGGCAGGATCTGTTTGATCGCCTTCAGGGGGAACGTCAGGTCTTGATTGATGAACAGCGCAAGGCGTTTGACCGAGTCGCACAAGGTATCCAGCGCCAATTCGATGACCGAATTCGGGTACGCCGAATGGACAGCGGCGACCTTCGTTCTCTCGATGGGTTCCTGGAGCAACTTCGTCAGAGGGGCGTAACGCGATGGTGGAACGGGCTCGAACCTGACCAGAGGCCGTCACCTCCAGCGCTGAGCGAGGCTCTAGCTTCTGGTTCGCTAGCCGAGGTTGGTATGAGCGACGCGGTCCGGCAGACATTTCGCGAGACCATGACGAGGGCGAAGCAACGCGAACTGGTTGCCCTGCGCTGCCCTGACCGCTACATCCTTGAGTTGCGGATGGACGACGGCACGCATCGGCGGCTCGAAGAACTCTCGGGCGGTCAAAGAGTCAGCGTTCTTCTCTCCCTGTTGTTGGAGACTACGGACGACCGGCCTCTCGTGATTGATCAGCCAGAAGACGAATTGGACAGCCGGTTCTTGTTCGACACGGTCCTCCCGGCGCTCAAACGGTTGCGCGGGAGGCGGCAGCTGATCGTGGCCACCCACGACGCCAACATCGTCGTCAACGGCGATGCGGACATGGTCATTCAGCTCGAGGCTAGCGCGAGTCGAGGTCGAGTTGCATGCGCCGGAGCCATTGAGGAAGCGGCAGTCCGGGATGCCATCGTGCGCACAGTGGATGGTGGAAAGGAAGCATTCCGACTCCGGCGGCGCAAGTACGGTTTTTGAGGTAGCGCCATGGAGTGGCCCGATGTGCTGCATCGTATCGAAGCTGGTGAGGGCGACCAAACGGAGTTCAAGCGAGGCTTCGACCTGAACGACGCAGGCAAGACGATCTGCGCGTTCGCGAATGGCGACGGCGGTCTTTTGGTGATGGGCGTATCGGATGCAGGCTTCATTGTCGGGGTCGGGCAAAACCCGGAGACTGTCCAAGAGCGACTCACGAGTTTTCTGCAAAGTGGATGCGGACGACCTGTCACCGCAGATTGCGGTCGACACAATACCGACGAAGGATGGGTTCACTGGGTAGACGTGCGCCGCCACCAGCGCGGTTACGAGCCTTTCAGTGTGGGTGGGCGTTTCTGGGTTCGGCGTGGCCGCAGCTCCGTCGCTCCGTCGGCATCGGAGTTGCAGGAACTGTTCAACGCTTTCGGCCTTGTGCTCACCGAACAGCAAACCATTCCATCGGCGACGGCACAGGACATCGACTTCGACGCGTTCCGTTCGTTCATGTTGGCCCAGGGCAAACAGATGGAGGCGGAGCCGCAGCCGGACATCGAGAGTGACTTGCTGAACGCATCGGTCTGCGGTCGGTTGGAAGGGGTGCTTCGACCGACTCTATACGGGGGGATGGTCTTCGGGCGCGACTCTCAACGGTTCCCCCAAACCACGAGCCTGTTCATTCAATGCGTCGCGTACGCCGGTACCGATCAAGCCTCTGCTGTACTTAGCGCCGGCGAAGGCAAGGGTCGCCTTGACGAACAGGTGACGCGATCCGTGGGGTGGTTCCGTAGTCTAGGGCGGAAGGAAACGTATCGTGGACTAGAGCGCACTGATAACCCAAGCATCCCCGAGGACGCCCTCAGGGAAGCACTCGTGAACGCTGTAATCCACCGCGACTATGCGCTGACGGGATCGCAGGTGCTGTTCGAGACCTTCGAGGACCGTATCGCCATCACGAGCCCTGGAACTCTTCCCAACCACATGACAGTCGATCAGGCGCGTTCCGGTGGTGCCCCGCGGTCACGCAACGAGATGATGGCCAATGCAATGGTAGTCAGGCGTCTGATGGAACGGCGAGGCCGGGGCTGGTTGCTGATGCGACACGCTATGCGCGCGTTCAACGACACCGAACCGGAGCTCGTCAACGACGAAAGAGGGCGATTCGTTCGTGTGACATTCCGGCTCAAGCCGAAGGCCGCCTGATCTCGGCGGTGGCGTGGTCAAGCAGCGAATCGCCCGACCTGGGCAGGGCAGGTCCGGCGGCGGGGAGGGCGCGGGCTTTTCGCCTACGGGTTCGCGAAAAGCACCAATCGAACCGGCGGCCCGACGAACTCCGGGCGCTGCGGCGGCTAGCGGACGAGATGCTGGCGCTGGACGAGCCGGCCCTAGACGCGATGCTGGCTAACGGCACGATCGCGATGCGTGGAACTAACGGATGAAGCACCCAGGTAGGGAATCGGAACAGGCCCGCCGGCGGGTTGATCAAGCCTTGGAGGTACTACGCGGGGCGCTCGCCGAATACCTCGCGGCATTGCCGAGGACCCGGCGCACGGCATTCCACGACTTCGATCTGCAGCGCCTCCTGAACGTGTTCATCGAGCGCTTCGGAGAACTCCCGTTGCCCCGGCGCGTGAGGACCTTGGCGTTTGCCGCAAAGGATGCGCGCAACGAAGTCGCCCACTACGCGGGATCCCTGACGCCGGACTTAGCTCTTCATCACCTTTCGACCTTGCGTCAACTGCTCGAAGCCCTCGGAACCGAACGGGCATTCGATGAAGTGGAGCGCCTCTATCACGAGCAACTACAAGCGCTCCCGCCCCAGGAACACGGTGGCGTAGGGGCGGGGCTTGTCCCCGCCCGCACTACCGCCATGCCACGGCGCGGGCCGGGACAAGTCGTAGAAGCACCAGATGGCAGCGTAGCCAGCGCTTCCCCGGCACCGACGAGATCCCCGGCGGAACGGTCCGCCGACGTTCCAATCAGTACGTCAGGCACCTCGTTGAAGCCCACAGGCGCGGCGGATAGACCGTCAGCGCCAAGGGGCAAGTACTTGGCTTTGTCTCGGCACTTGAATGCCGTCCACGGTGATGTCTGGCATACGACCTTTACCGAACTCGAGACGATACTGGGGTTCCAATTACCGAAGTCTGCACGCACCCACCCGGCTTGGTGGAGCAATTCGAAGTCGCACAGTCATGCCTCTGCGTGGCTCGGGGCCGGTTGGACGACCCGCGATGTTGGAGTCGAAACAGGCGTGGTGTCTTTCGTACGCTTCCCGAAAGGTCAGAGACCTCCATCTTCCTCTACTGGTGCTTCAACCTCGTTGAGTCATGCGACGTCCAGCCCGCATCTATCACAACCCATGGCAGGCATGTCCCAGGCGGATCGCATTCGATCCTTCGCGGCCGCACGATTCGTCGAGCCAGCGAGGGATGCCGGCAAGCCCACATTGACAATCCGGGCGGGCGATGTGGCGCGGGACATGGGCCTCAAAAACCGTACCCCCGCTGTGTGCAGTGCGCTGGGATCGAGTCAGCTCCTGCGCGAAGCCGGGCTACGTCTCGTGGAACGCGTCGGTCCACGCCAAAGCACGACGACGGAGTTTCGCTACGAGATCCTCGATCGATCCACCGACGACACCGTGGACGTTGCGATTGATCATGTCCCCGACCCGCCGCGTTTTTCTCTAACCGCGCCGAAACCCGGGGCCTCGCTGGACGGTCTTGGCCGCCGACTGTTTCTCGTCTCCTGCGTGAAGACCAAGCTGCCGAGACGCGCGGTCGCCAAGGACCTCTACATCTCCGATTGGTTCCGGGAAGGCGCGGGCCTGCGTGGAGAGCACGGGTTGTCCGTGGGCAATACTGTCGGCCGAATACGGCCTGCTTCATCCCGACGAAGTGATTCGACCCTACGAGAAGACCTTGAATGCGATGCCGGTCGCCGAACGGCGCTCGTGGGCCAACGAGGTCCTGGAGTCGATGGACCCGTTTCTCAGCGACATTGACACGGTCGTGTTCTTCGCGGGCGAACGGTATCGAGAGCTTCTCGAACCGAGACTGCGCGCATGGGGCGTTCACGTAGTTGTCCCCATGCAGGGTTTACGCCAAGGCCAGCAACTGGCGTGGCTCAATGACTGCCTCCATGGCTGATCGCCTCGCCGACACTCGCCGCTTCTACGAACTGCTCGACCGGCTCGAGAACCGAGTGGGCGGCACACGACGCCTGGCCGAGTGCAACGGCCGAATGGACTGGCCCCAACGCGGTCTCTATTTCTTCTTCGAGGCGGGCGAAGAGCGCTCGGGCTCGGGCGAGGGCTTGCGGGTCGTACGAATCGGAACTCATGGTCTCAAGGCCGGAAGCCGCAGCACGCTCTGGGGACGGTTGTCGCAGCATCGCGGCACGTCGCGCGGCACCGGCAACCATCGGGGTTCGATCTTCCGCATGCTCGTTGGCATCGCCTTGGCCCGTCAGAGTTGCATCGATCTTCCGCCGTCGTGGGGTGTCGGCGCAGACCCTGGCGCGGCGGCAAGGCGGCTCGGCGTCGACCGGGCCCGCGTCAACTCGGCCGAGGCCGACCTCGAGATCCAGGTCAGCCGCTACATCGGCGACATGCCGTTCCTATGGCTCGACGTCGGCGACGAGCCGGGCCCCGCAAGTCAACGTGGACTGATCGAGCGCAACGCGATCGCTCTGCTCAGCGGTTATGGCAAACGAGCGCCTGATCCTCCGTCGACCGGCTGGCTTGGGCGTTTCAGCGACCGGGAACGCGTTCGCGGCTCGGGCCTGTGGAACAACAACCATGTCGACGAGCGGTACGACTCGTTGTTTCTGGATAGGTTGGAGGAGCGAATCAACCTGAACGGAACGCCGAACTGATGGGCGTTCACCAAACGTGACTTGGCGCCTCCTAGCGGCGGGGGTCTTCCCAATGGAAGCAAGGACCTCGTTGGCTCGCCGACACCTGCTTGCAGTACTTGAAGCCACCGCTGTTGCATAGCTGCAATACGGTGCCCCCCTCGACGCGTCGTGCGTTTCGTTCACGTCTGCGGGAACGCCGCAATGGCGCTGGGGCATAGCCACCGACATCAACTTGGGTTCTGGCGCGGACGGTGGGGCCTGTCCTCGAATCGTCGTAGCGCAACCGCGCGGCGACCCAACTTGCTCTCGGTCAGGGTCAGACCCGTACCGCTCCCCGCCAATCCCACGACGATGGTGACATCGGGCGACGTTGGTTCGCTCCCGGCCGACCTTTGGTTCCGAGAAGGGTCGTCGGGTCGAGCCGGGGGGCCTCCGCCCATTGCCAGCCTTTCGGTATCGATGTTGCCACGAGGGCTACCGCACTCGAAACGAAACTAGCGTTGTCCGTACGGGCGTACCAACATGTTGAATTCGCAGTCGGGGAACCGTTTGGAAACCGCCCGTTCAACCCGTCTCAGGTTTCGAGCCCGGTTCCTAGTTTGGTTTACGATGTTGACCCCGCTCAACTGTGCGAAGAACTGAAGTTCAAGTGTTAACGCAGGGGCCGTCCAGTCCACCCAGCCAACCTCTCTGGCGTAGCCGGACACCGACGTGGCATTCGTGGAGTTCATAAAGTCGCTCAGGTTGTGTTCGCCGCCGCTAAATGTATCGCAGCCGCCGAAATGCACGTGACATCCTGTGCAATCCGCCCACTCCTTCATCGTCACCAGTCCGGCCACTTCGTCACTAAGCCATACCTGGTCGGGAGCCCCGTGGCTGGCGAAATAA
>JAPOYW010000652.1:5168-7225 GCA_026706425.1 Gammaproteobacteria bacterium | reverse complement strand
CACCGGGGCGGGGCCTCGGTGGCGGGGGATCAGCTGACTGAACGCGGTCGTCACGCGCGCGCCATTGAAAAACACTTCGACAGCGTCCCCCAGGACATCGAGTGGGCATTCGCCTCCGGCAAGCTGTGGCTGTTGCAGTCGCGCCCGATCACGAACCTGCCGCCCGAACCGCTGGTCGACGTCCGGTGGGACCCGCCGGAGCCCGGCGCCTACCTGCAGCGCAGCCAGTGGGTCGAGCATGTTCCCGAGCCCGTCTCGACGCTCTTCGAAGACCTGCACATGAAGCGGTCTTTGCAGGAGGCCTGGGGTCGCAACCTGGTTCGGCACGGCAACCACGACTTCGAGGACACCCAGCCGCCCGCTTCGTTCCACCTCACCACGACCGTAAACGGATTCGCCTACCGTCAAGTGGGCGAACCGCCCCGCACGGGGCAACCCCGGCCTAGAAGGCCCGGCCGACGATCTCGACTAGCCGCGCGACTACGGACGCTTCGGATGTACCTGACGTTCGTTCCGAGGTGGCGCTACGTCGCCCTGCCCCGCTACCGACGCGAAATCCGTGCCTGGCACGCCCTGGATCCGAAAGCGGCCACCGTGGAGCAGCTATGGACTGGCATTCGGGCTATGTCCAAGGCCGACGCCCGCTACTGGTACAACAACGGTGTCTGGAACGCATTCGCGCTGAGCCGGGGCACCGAGCACCAACTCCACCGATTCCTCGAGCAACACGGTGACGGCCAGTTCACAAGTGGCCAGTTCCTGAGCGGCCTTGCGTCCCCAGCGTTGGACGCGCAAACCAAGCTCGCGGCAGTCGCCGCGGCGATCCGCGACCGTGAGACCTTGTTCGAGGCCGTGATTGCCGCTTCGCCCCACCGGCTCCGCGAGGTCCTCGACAGCCACCCCGATGCCGGTCCCGCACGGGCCGCCCTGGACGGCTACTTCGCTGAATACGGACACCAGGTCTTCACCCTGGACTTCGTCGAACCCTCCGAGGCCGAGAGTCCATTGAACACCCTGCGCAGCCTCCACGCGCTCGTGGTTTCGCCCTACGATGCCAGCGCCGCCAGACGACAGCTCAAACAACGGCGGCAAGAGGCCCGACGAGCCGCAAGCCAGCACTTCCGAGGCAAGCTGCGGTGGCGTTTCCGGTGGCGGCTCTGGGTTGCGCGCCGCTACTACCCGAACCGCGAACGGGCGATGTTCGACCTGGGCCGGGCATGGACCGTCCTGCGCCCCCTTGCCAAGGAACTGGGTCGGCGACTGGTCGAAGCCGGCACGTTGCACAAACCCGGTGACATTTTTTGCCTCACCACCGACGAACTCGGTCATGCCGTCCGCAGCATCGTCGCGCTGAGCCGGCTGCCGCAGTCCCACCGGCATGCACACTACCCGGACGGCCCGGGGCTTCCCGAATACGCAGACCGAGCGTTCCAACGGCGCGAACTTCGGGAAGCGAGGAAGCGATTGAAGCCGCCCGCTCTGATCCCCGGCCCGCCGCCGTGGTCACCACTGTTGTCCGACGCCCAAGCCGCAACGCCAGGCAGCGTCCTGAAGGGCTCGGCCGTCAGTCCAGGTCAGGTCACCGGAGAAGCCTGTGTCATCCTGTCGCCTGGCGACTTCGACCGAATGCGGCCCGGTACGATTTCTCGTCTGCCCCACCACGGCGCCCGCTTTGACGCAGTTGTTCCCCCAGGCGATCGCGTTGGTCACCGACATCGGCGGCATCCTCGCCCACGGCTCCATCGTGGCGCGGGAATACGGCATTCCGGCAGTGCTTGGCGTGGGTGATGCCACCGAACGCATCAAGGACGGTCAGACCCTCACGGTTCGCGGTGACGAGGGGGCGGTGTATCTGCGAGGGAAGACAGGCACGGCATAGTCTTGTTGCAACCCAAAGGACCAAGGCATAAGGTAGAAAGCCGTCTGATTGTCTACCCAGTGACCATCATGGGACTCAACATCAAGAACGAGGAAACGTGCCAGCTAGCCAGCGAACTCGCGCGCCTAACGGGTGACACGATGACTGCTGCGATCACGATGGCGTTGCGCGAACGCCT
>JAPOYW010000652.1:0-5154 GCA_026706425.1 Gammaproteobacteria bacterium | reverse complement strand
GAACGTTGCGCCAATCTACTGGGACCGGGACCATCGTCCGTCGAGCATGGCGATGTCCTCTATGGCGAGCGAGGTCTGCCCCGTTGATCGTCGATAGTTCTGCGTTGCTCGCAATACTCTTTCGAGAACCCGACGCTGCCCGATTCGAACAGGTAATCGCGACAAGCCCCGAGTGCCGGATGTCGGTGGCGAACGCGCTGGAGGCATCCATCGTTGTAGAGGGTCGCGGTGGCGTTGCCGCAGGAGACGAACTCGACGCGTTCTTCGAGACTTCAGGCATAGAGCTTGCGCCAGTCGCGGCAGAGCACTTCGTTGCAGCTCGGCTCGCGTTGCGCCGCTTCGGAAAGGGTAACCACCCGGCAGGACTCAACTTCGGCGACTGTTTCGCCTACGCCCTCGCCGAAGCGTCGGACGAGCCCCTCCTGTTCAAGGGCGACGATTTCGAACGAACGGACATCCTTTCGGCACTCGCCCTTGATCGGTAACGGGCTGGTATAGGCCCGTGTCCAAGCCGACGCACACCACTGGTACAACGACGGCGTGTGGAACGCTCTTGCCCCCGAACGGTCGATGTCGGACCTAAGCCGCGCAGGGGCCATCCTGGGTTCGCTTGCCAAGGAACTTAGTCGCCGCATTGGCGAGGCGTTCCTAGACGAAATCGGCCGCTAGCGCATCAGTGTTAGAGGAAAGCAACCGATGACCGCGAACTTGGGCAATCGCCCGACCGAGAGGACAGTGACAATGAAGGTCCATCGAAAACACCGTTGGCCAAAGGAACTTTGCGCCGCCGTCCTAGCCATCGCTGCACTCGTGGAAATCGCGCATGGGGCCGCTTCCGGTTACGTCATTGTCGGCGACGTCGGCGAGGCCGTAGAGAGCGGCGAAGTGATACTCGCGCGACCCGGCGCGGCGCCCGGGGCCAGCCACGAACTGACTCGTGCGCCGATCAAGGTCGGCCACTTTCGCATCGTTGGCGAAGTGACCGACAACGTCGGTGTCGTCTCGTTAACCATCGAGGATTCTGCCGGGAACCATCGCGGGTCCGCCCGGTTCATCCTCGAACCTGGCGAGATCCGCATTCGCCACGTCAATCCCGTCTCCGGGTTCGTCGCCGACGGCGGACCGTACAACCAGCGGGTGATCGGCTCGTGGCAGGAGTCCGACGAGTACCAACGAGCCCTCGCCGACTATGCCGAGGTGATGGCTGCAAAGGCCGACCTTGAGCCGGGACCGGAACACGACGCCCTCATGGCCGAAGCCGTGCGCGGGCAAAACGAAATCAACCGGATCCGCGGCGGTGCGTTGCGCGGGATTGCGCGGTCGGATGACGACCCGCTGGACAGTTTTCTCGCCATCGCGATGGGTGGACTTGGCGGCACGCAAGCCCTCCAACGGCTGGACGAACTCGAAGCCATCATCCGACTACCCGCGTCCGTGGACGCACTTCGCTCTCGAAACGAAACACTGTCCCGCATCTCGGCAAACACTCGATTCATCAAGTGGGGCGACAAGGTCGACGCCTTTGCCGCGGCCGGCCTGGACGGCGACACCTACCGTCTGCAGGACACGCTTGCCAAAAACAAGCTCGTTCTCATCGAGTTCTGGGCTTCCTGGTGCGGCCCCTGCCGGGCGGATGTACCGAACTTGAGGGCCGCCGTCGAGGAGTTCGGCGACCGTGGCTTCGCCATCTTCGCCTTCTCCTTGGATACCGACCGCGAAGACTGGAACGATGCGTCGATAGAAGACGGGATCAACTGGATCAATACGTGCGACCTCAAGGGCTACGACAGCCCCATCAGCCAGCAATACGGCGTGAACATGCTGCCGAAGAACCTGCTTGTGGACGCGAAAGGCGTGGTCGTCGAGGTCCATGCGCGGGGAGAACGTCTGATGGAACGGCTGTCCGAGATGCTTGGAGACGGTGGCTAACGATTCCTGCGGTAACGGGCTGACGGCATGCCAGACGTGGCCGTTCAGTCACCCCTTCTCACTCGGTAGTCAAGATCCCGAAGGACCGTGGCCCCTAACGCAGGAGAGTCGACGGACCATTCGTGGCGCCGGGTTCGGCGGGCGAGTTGCGGAGCGCTGACGACATACCGCTCGTCGTAGCGCCGATACAGCGTGTCGAAGAAGCGCTCGAAGTGGATGGTGCTGTCACTTTCCGGGAAATCGGTTAGCAATTCTCCGCTGCGTCGCCCGGACACCTCGATCATCGCCATCGCGATTGCCTCGTAGCGGCTGGCATCGTTCCGTACCCCAAGTCGACCCGTCATTGCACTCAACGCCTGATGGAAACGGACAACGCCTTCTACCGGACGCCCCGTACGGTCGACGACAACATCGGTCGAAGCCACGCCGCAACCTTCCCGATTCGCACGCATCAGGAACAGATAACCGAAAACCAACGTGGGATAGCCGATGTGGATGTTAGTGCACTCGCCGATCGTCTCCTCGAGCCGGTTCGTGAGATTGCGGACTGCACCCGTCATCCCCTTGCACGAAACGGCCAGAACCGGTCCGATTCCAGCCTTCGTGACGCCGATGTCCACGTTCTTTTTCTTCAAACCCCCAATTACGGTGGCCTCGCTTCGCGTCATTTGACTGGGGTCGTAGACGACGCGCGGCAACGGTCGCGCCTCGTCTACACGTAGCGGGGGCCGTGGCTCAAGTTCGCTCGGGAGAAAGCCGCCCTCTAGAACCAAACGGCAAGTGACGTACTCGTGTAGTGGGCGGATGTGGTCCTGACTCTGTGTCCGCCCGGTGAACCGCGCGAAGTGACGGAAAGCGGGCAGCCTATCGAACCGAAGGCTCTTTGCCTTCGATTCATCCGGCGCCATAGTGCCTCCACCTGCGCAGTGTCGAGACCGCCGCCTCAAGTACCGAGTCGTCTAGGCACGACGTGGCTTCCGGAGAGGGCAATACGACGCGCGCGGCCTCCCCAGGTTCCAGCTTCAGCATGCCGCCGCCCAGGGCATGACCCTCGATCTCGCAGCTCAATTGAACATACGTCGAGTCCCACGTATCGAGCAGTCCGTCGGCCACGCGGCCATTGTGGTAATACACCGCGTGCAGAGCATTTGTGCAAGACGCACCGGCCTCGTTCCGGACCAGGCTCGGCGCGATGCCCGACATGTACGTCAGGAAGAACTGCGGCACGCGGACGTCGGGCACGGAGTACCACGGGTTGCGGTTGCGGCACTTGTAGGTCTGCCGTGCCTTCTGACCCTGCGGCGAGTCGAGGTAGTGCGAGACGGCTGGGGGCAGCTCGGCATGTTTCGGTATGCGGAGCAGCAGCATCGGCTGGTCCGAACGATGCCATTCGTTGACCGTATCCGCCGTCAGGGTTCGGCGCGGCAATACCCGGCCGTTGCGCACCGTCGGATGTAGGAACTCATCCGGGATACCCCAGAGTTGTGCCTCCGAGGGCCTCAGGTGGAAGAAATCGTTGGCGCCACTCACGTAGCCGATCCCAACCGAAGCGGCCAAACCGAGGCGCAAGGTGTCCTTCCTCTTGGCCACCTCCTGATAGGTCGCACGCTGGGAGTCTTTGAGCAAATAGGGCCGCAGCCTTCGGTTCCACAAACTGCGCCATTCGTCGACCGGCACAAGTTGCGCAACGCGGGGAGGCGCCTCCGTATCCCGGAACCGCTCCATCGGTGCGAAATGGATGTCGCGGGTCGACCCGCCGAACCCCTCGGCGAACAACAACCAGCAGTCCTCGGAGAGATGCGGGAACAGCTTCTCGCGAATCGGAACAATCCGCACCACCTCGAAGTTGGCGACTAGGTAGTCGATCAGCGGAGCCGCGTGGGGTGCATGGCCAATGGATGCCGGCACGACGAACGCCATTCGGCCACCGCGTCGAAGCAGACTGGCAGTCACCACCAGGAACGGCGCCCAGGACGTGGTAAGACCCGAAAAGGTCGCGCCGAGGTCGTGGCATAGCCTGAGCGCGCGTCTCCGCACTTCGCCGCTGAAGGTCTGGTAGCGGATGAACGGTGGATTGCCCGCGGCGCAGTCGAAACGTTCAGTGGACTGCTCCGCCCACTCAAAGAAGTCGCTTTGGTGGACTACGCCTGACGGCGTGCGCTGTTTCGCCGCGAACGCCGCGTCCTCGTTTCGTTCCACGCCGGTACTGTTCGGATGGCAAGCAATGAAACGGCCATCGCCGCAGGATGGGTCGAGCAGCCGGTCACTCGCGTTGTGGGCGGCCCACTGAACTAGAGCCGCCGCGACCGAATCAGGCGTGTAGTACGCACCGCTCTCCTTGGCGGTCCTTTCGGCTTCTGACAGACGGAGCATGGCGGACTGCAACGCGTATCCCTTCGCGCATGCTCTGATTATAGGGGATCACCTGTCACTTGGTGTCGCATCCGGGTCGTCTCTTGATCGCCCGGTCCGCGACCATTGAGTCTCGCCATGCCGAAAGGACCAAGCGCGAGTCAGGCAGACACCGACATCTACCATTCAACTATCGCCTTGAGTACGGCTCCCTCCGAGGGGGCACGGCCCAACAGTCGGAAGCGGGATAGATGCGGCAAGTGGACGATCTTCTTGTCCGGCTGAACACAATACCGCCTTAACTTCTGTCTACCCCAGCCTGCGGGGTACTCGTCGACAAACGACGCCTTTGTGACTTCGACCGTAAGCTGCGCAGCTTCCTTGGAACAGACGACAATCAGCCGGAGTTCGGGTCTACTCAACGGGGCTTTCCAGAATCTCTTTCCCAAGGCGAGCGCTTCTCGTCGCTGCCTGTTGGTCAAGCCACCCCAACTATCGGATCGGAAGGGCGCTGCGACACCGGTCAAGACGTCGCATGGTCGGACGTCCAGAAGTTCGGCCAAGCGCAGGAACTGATCTGTGATCGGCGACCTCGAGGTGCTCCTTCCCACCTCGTAGGAGTTGCCTCGCTCGTCCGAGACCATCCGGAGAGCGGTCCCATCCGGTGCCTTTCCCGGATTCAGCGATATGAATGCGACCTCGCCTTGACGCAATGTCGCCCAGGGTCCGTAGACGAACTTGAAACCATCGCCGAAGCCCAATTCGGCTTCGGCGCGCCGCAGCTCGTTCTCCCAAGAGTCTCGCTCCATGTTTCCGAACCCGCCCTGAGCATGGTCGCCCTCAAGGCCGGAACTGTGCCACGCGGGGCTTCAG
>JAPOYW010000478.1 GCA_026706425.1 Gammaproteobacteria bacterium | reverse complement strand
GGACGGTGGACCGTCCACGTCGGGCAATCTCGGACTCAATCGTTCTTCATCGAGGTGGATCTCGTTGCAGGCGAAGTGCGGGAGCTTCGCCTGCCACCTCTCGATGCTTCCCTCGAAGGCACGATGACCTACGAGCCGGACCTTGACGACGAAGCGGTGGACTATCACTGGGTCGATGGTCCCAGGATGATGTTGCTGTCGATGGACGCCCCCGGCGAGGGCTGGAATGTGATGTACAGCCTCCCTCGACCGGACGGGAATGCCGGTCGCAAGCCGCGTACCTTCGCCCTAACCGGCTTGCCGGCTGGCGACTACCATCTCTCCCACCATCTTGCGGATCGCCAGGCGTGGGGCGGTCGGAGAGTCAACCTTGTCGCCGGAGCGACTACGCGCTTGGAGGGGCTCGGTTCCGACCAACCGGGGCGTCTTGTCGTCGAAGTGGTCGACGCGGACGGCCAGCCGGTCGGGAACCGCATCCTCCGGGTTCGCGACCGCATGTACAAGGAATGGACGGCCCCCGGCCGGATCATCATCACGAGCGGCCCGGTCGAGCCGATACCCTTGCCCCCCGCCGTCCGTCTCGAAGGGGCACCCGTGGTGTTGGAGCCGATCCGTCCCGGTTGGCTCGAACTCGTCGTCGACGACCCGACAGGAGACGCTCTGCACTACCTGCGAAAAGTCGACCCTGGGAAGACACTTCGCCTGGTGGTTGAGTCGTAGGGGCCACGCTAACGCGCCCTCAGGGCGCGCCGTCGCCCGCGTCGTCTGCGCCGCGCCCCTACGCGCGCCTATCGAGCGTCCAGATGAACGCATCGACCGGGGAGTCCGGGACACACGCGAATCTGGTTGGGAGTCCGGGAAACGAGGGCACGGCCGTCAAGGATGGAGCGGTACGCGGTCGCACTGGGAATCCGCTAGCGGACTTCGACCGCTCCGCGACGGTGGCCTTGCCGAGGGGGGCGGGGCGGGGAGACGCAGCCGTGTCCGGACGGCGTGACGGTCGGGTGGGCCCTGGTGCGTACGATCACATTCCCATCGGGGTATCAATCTGGCGAAGTCGAGGCCGACTTTGCCGGCGCTGGCCGAAGAACGGCTGTCGGTGGATGAACCAGCGGGGCTGTTCCCCGAGGAGGAAGACCTGATCGAGGAGCTAGGCGGCGAGTAAGCAAGGAAAGCATGTTTGCCCTGCGGATCGAAGTTGTGTTCATCGATTTTCTTTCTTGGACGACCGTGAACGCCTCGGCGCGTCAAGGCGTGACGTCGGGACACTCCAGGTCGACGGACTGCTTGGAGGTCTCCAGCACGATGTCGGTGCCCGGCAGCCGAGCCTCCACCATCACCGTGTGTCTGCCCGGCTCCAACACCGGCGTCGTGGGGCGAAACGAGGGCTCTTCGCAGGCGACGAACACCCGGTCGTGCGCAACGCCGTCCCATCCGCGACCAATCCGCGACCCGGTTCGACTTGACTGCACAACGACTCTCTGACGACCCATTCGTTCCCATCGACAATCGTTTTAAAAAGGAGTTGGTCCTCCCACTTTCGCAACTCGGCGGGCAGTCTCGCGGCGATCCTCGCTTGCGACACCTTGAGCCAACCGCTGCAGCTTACGTCGGCCGCAACGTTGAGCCCATCGAACCGCGCAGTCCCCACGTGAAGGGTCAACGCCGTATCGGCGGGAAGTGCCTCGTGGTCAATTTCCACGACTACTTGCCGATCACCATGAGACTCGCCGAACCTCTCCGGATCCAGTCGGTCGGTGAAGCCATCGGATCCCCTGCCATCTGACCGATCCGGCGAAGCAACCTATCGTAGGGGGTCGTAGTGGACCAAACGCGCGTAGTGGGTACGGATGTGATCGGAGGGAACCCCTGTTGGTCGACGGCGAACCCTTGCCGCGGCTGCGCTTCCGGCGCCGACCGCATCGTCTACCTGGACGAGGGGCGAATCGTGGAGACCGGCAGCCCCGACGAGCTGATGGCGAAGCCGGACGGCGCGTACAGGCGGTTCGTGGACGTGCAGATCGGTACGGCTGCGTGAGTTCGGGAACTCGGCTTTGGAGGCGACACTGTGGCGATTCGGACGGCCAACGACATCCTTGATCGATTGCTCGACGTGGGTTACTCCGCGGTCGATGCGAACGGGTTGCTCACGGTGACAATGCCGTACAACCGGCCATGCTGGAAATCCTCGGAAACCAGTTCCTCGAGCCCGTGGACTTCGGCATACGCCCACATGTGCGCGTCAAACCAGGACATCCCGTAAGCTGCCGCCCCTCGAAGCGCGGTCCGCAACACGGCGTCGTCGGGATAGATCACCGGGAACTGGGCCATGAGTTCCTCTGCCTCACGGCGCGCCTCGCTTGGTTCGAGCAGCCAGCTTTGCGGACCACCACGGGTCACCGCAGCCACGAACTCGACGAGGGCCTGGTGCGCGAGCCGGGCGCTACCGCTGGCGATGCCGTCGCGGAGTACGTCCTCGGCGATCGATTGCTTGTCCGGGAACCGAGCGTCGTAGCGATAGACGAGGATGTTCGTGTCAATCAGGGTGCGGGTCGCCACGCCGGTACAGCTCCTCGCGCGTCCAACCGCGCGTCGCCGAGCGCTCTCGACTACCCACGCTTTCGCGGGCACGCTGTCGGGCGGACGCGGCATCGAACAGCGCGAGCCGCTTTTCCATTTCGAGGGGTCCGGCCGGCACATCGGCACTGGGCGGCACCACGCGAATGACCTCGCCGGATGGCTCGAAGCGGATGTCGTCGCCCGGGCCTATGCCGTACTCCCGCGCGATGGCCTTCGGCACCGTGACCTGCAGCTTCCTAGTGACCTTGCTCATGTCCTTACTCTAGCAAGGAACAAATCCTTGTCAACCGAATGAGTGCGCGACTGGATCGCCGGTGAGCATGGCGTTCAGTGTTGAAGAGGCGATGGGAGATGCGAAGGTGGCGCGCCCCCGGGGGGTCCGACATGAAACCTGGACGGACGTAGCGTGAGGACGTGACGAATGTTCGGACCCTCAGCGCCTATCCAGCGTCCAGATAAACGCCTCAACCGGCTTCTTCAGCCACAATCCTCCACCGACTGGCTCGAAATGACGGCCAAGCCGCCGCCGGTACCAGCGATTGGAGCGCAGGTACACGTCGGTGTCAGTGCGCACCGGGTCGCACAGTTCGCGATCCTCGAGGGTCAGCGCACCGAAGTAGAGCGCCCGTCGCGTCAGCCGTCCGAGGGTCTTGATGGATTCGGCGGCTGGGCCGTCTTCCAGGTAGGACAACACGTCGTAGCAGATCACAAGGTCGTAGTGCCGGAGGACTGGAAAGCCTGGCAGCGATCCGGCTTCCCAGCCCATGGCTTCACAAAGATACGGGCTCGACTCGACGCCCACCGCCCGGGCTTTGGGAAACGCCGCCGACAGTGCGGCCAGCAGCCGCCCGAGCCCGCAACCGATGTCGAGCACGCTCTTCACGGGGACTTCCAGGTGGCGCAGGTAGGCCGCGATGAAGTCGCCTTGGCGTTGAACCTCCCGCGGACTGCAGACCCGGGTGGCGGGGTTCCTGTAATAGCGGTCGTAGTAGGCCTTGTCGAAGCGAGGCGAGTTCACCGCGGTCGCCGGAGCAGTTCCGGGTTCTCCCGTTCCAGCCCGGCGCGGTCGAGCCTTGCCAGGAGTCGTTCCTTCTCGGGGTCGCGCGGACGCCTCCTGACAGGGCGTCCGGGCGGTTCCGAGGCGAGAATCTTCGCCCAGCGCTCCCGTTTGCGGCGCTCGACTTCGGCCTGGAATTCCTCGTAGCTGATCACCGGCTGACCTCGTGCGGAACCTGTCTCGTGGCTTTTGTTTAGCTCACGCCGATCCGGGGGCTTGTGCCGCTAGAGATCCGGCACGTTGGCCCAGCGCCCAGGATCCGTGTGCCGCATGACCGCAATGGTCTTGATGACGTCCGGATTGGTCAGGCCGTGGGGTTTCCGGCCTTGCAGGACGAAAATGATGTTCTCGGCCTGCATGACCGCCGTCTCGGCGACGAATACGGACGACATCGCGGCGACGTGCGGCGTCACGTAGCAGTTCGGCAGCTTGAGCAGGCGGCTGGAGGACGCCAGGGGTTCGACCTCGGTCACGTCGACGGCTGCCGCCTCGATCTCGCCGGCTTCGAGGGCGTCGGCGAGGGCCTCCTCGTTCACGATGGGCCCGCGCGCGGTGTTGATCAGGATCGCGGTCGGCTTCATGCGCTTGAACGTTGCGGCATCGAAGAGATACTGGGACTCGGCGGTCGCCGCGCTGTGGATGCTGATGTAGTCGGCCTCGCGGGTCAGCGTTTCGAAATCCACCATCGTGACGCCGTAGAGGTCGCCGGCAAGCTGTCTGACGTAGGGGTCGAAGGCGAGTATCCGGCTGACGCCGAAGCCGCGCATGCGGGTCGCGAAGGCGCGTCCGATGTTGCCGAAGCCGACGATGCCCACCGTGTGCCCGGTCAGGCGGCGCATCCTGGGCGCGAATCTCATGGCGCGCGGATTGTCGGCCCAGTTGCCGGCGCGGGTGTTCGTCACGCCCTCCACCACCTGCCGGGTCACCGACAGCAGGAGCGCCGCGGCGTGGTCGGCGACCTCGGTGGTATTCGAGCCCGGCACGTTGCATACCATCACGCCCAGTTCGGTTGCAGCGTCGTGATCGATGGAGTCCACGCCGACCCCGAAACGGCTGACGGCCTTCAGGTTCGGGCAGCCTTCAAGCACCCGCCTCGACGTCAACGGCCAGATACCCACCTGCGCCCCGTCGGCGTCGCCGATCAGCTCGATCATGTCGTCCTCGGTGCGGCAGCCACCCTCGACGATCTCGATGCCCGCTGCTTCGTAAAGCTCCCTCTGCCGCCCCTGGGCGCGACCCTGCAACGCAACTTTCACTTGGTTCCCTCGATGGGTGAAAGGGCGCAATTGTGCCTTGATTCGGCATCGAACGCGCCACTTCGTCCGACTGTCCCGGTCCCGCTCGGTGTAGTCTAGGCGTTGGTGATCTGACGGGACCGAACATGGACGACCTTCTCGCAACGCTCGCCGAGGTCGTCGGGATTGGCGGCATGCTGACCGGAACCGACGTATCCTCCCGCGCCAGCGGCATCTGGCGTAGCGAAGGCATCGAGGCGAAGGCGATCCTGCGACCCCGGACGACCGAGGAGGTGAGTCGCGTCCTCGCCATCTGCAACGCGGCGGGGCAGCCGTTGGTCGCACAGGGCGGGCTGACGGGGCTGGTCGAAGGTCACATCACCGAAGCTCGCGAGATCGTGCTCTCCCTCGAGCGGATGAATACCATCGAGGAAGTCAATCCGGTCGAACGCACCATGACCGTGCAGGCAGGGGTGGTCCTCGAAGCCGTCCACGACGCCGCCGAGGAACACGGGCTCATGTATCCGCTGGACATCGGCGGACGGGGCAGCTGCACCCTAGGGGGCAATATCGCGACCAACGCGGGCGGCAACCGGGTGATCCGCTACGGCATGACCCGGGACATGGTGCTAGGCGTCGAGGCGGTGCTAGCGGACGGCACGGTGGTGTCGTCCATGAACCGCATGATCAAGAACAACGCAGGCTACGATTTGAAGCAACTCTTCATCGGCACCGAAGGGAGCCTCGGAATCGTCACCCGGGCTGTTCTGCGCCTGCGCGAGAAGCCGCGGAGCCAGGAGACGATGTTCGTCGCGGTCTCCGACTTCGACCGGGTGACCGCTTTGCTGAAGGCGATGGATGCTGGTCTCGGCGGTACGCTGTCGGCGTTCGAGGTGCTTTGGAACAACTTCTACCGGCTGGTGACGACCCCGCCGGCCACCCAACGGCCGCCGCTGACGCAGGACTATCCGTTCTACGTGCTGATCGAGGCGATGGGGGGCGATCCACAGTCCGACCACGCCCGCATCGAACAGGTCTTCTCGGAGGCACACGAATCCGGTCTGATCGAGGATGCGGTCATCGCCACGAGCGAAGCCCAACGGCAGGAGCTCTGGGCCATGCGTGACGATGTCGAGCAGGTGCACCAGTACAAGCCGGTGTTCATCTTCGACGTCAGCTTGAGGGTCTCCGACATGGATGCCTACGTCGCGGAGGTGAACCGGGGTCTCGAAGCCACGTTCGGCGAATACACCAACTTCGTGTTCGGCCATATCGGCGACGGCAACATCCACTTTGCCGTGGCGGCGGGCAAGGACGACGACGCCCAGGACGGCGTCAAGCACGCGGTCTATCAGCCGCTCGCGTCCATCGGCGGCTCGGTGTCGGCGGAGCACGGCGTCGGGCTCGACAAGAAGAAATACCTCGGCCTGTCCCGCAACGACGAGGAAATCGCGCTGATGCGCACCCTCAAACGGGCGCTGGACCCGAACGGAATCCTGAACCCCGGCAAGATCTTCGACGCGGCGGCGTAGCACCATTCGGCGTCCACGAATTCACCTGACGCGCGCCAGGAACCAGCCCGGCGCGATCAAGTCAAGTGGATGTTTGCAGCGATTGATCGATGGGGTGGCCGATGGCGAGAGACGGCTACATGCGCCGGGCCGTTGAACTCGCCCGCGAGGGCGTGGAGCAGGGCCGTGGTGGACCGTTCGGTGCCGTTGTGGTCAAGGACGGTGTCGTGGTCGGGGAAGGCTCGAACGAAGTCCTCGCGTCCCAGGATCCGACCTGCCACGCCGAGGTCGTCGCCATCCGGGATGCCTGCCGGCGACTGGGGTCGTTTCGTCTTGCCGGCTGCGAAATCTCTGCGAGTTCGGAACCGTGTCCCATGTGCCTGGGTGCGGCCAGCCCTTGGCGAGTATTGCGGCGGCGCGGGCAAGCAGCGCCATCGTCCAGCGGCTGTCTTCGGCACCTAGCTCCGGTTCGAGCCAGACTAGCAGCCGCACAATGTCGTCGAGGATGGAGAGGCTGTCGAGGGCCTGGGGGTGTTCGTCGAGCCATGGCAACCATTCGTCGATGTCCTCCCATACATCGATTTCCGTACCGGAGAGCGGATCCGTGGAGAATGGCTTGTCGATCCCCGATAGCCTGCGCCAGCGCTTCTCGAGCGCGTGCGACTTGGCGGGCACGAGTGGCAGGTGCGCACCTCGGAGGCTCTCTTCCTGCTCGTCGTTGCGAACGCGCCGCCAACGCAGGGTGGGGCGCCTGCGTTCGGCATTGTCGTCGATCCAGTCCAGCACCTCGTTCGCGTCGTCGGGGATGGTGAGACGGTAGTAGTCGTCTCGACCGCGCTTCGGGTCGTCGCGAAAGGTCCGGATTGAGG
>JAPOYW010000631.1 GCA_026706425.1 Gammaproteobacteria bacterium | reverse complement strand
GAAATCAACAAGCTAAAGACATTATTCGATCTGATGCCGGTATTGTTGGTCGCGATGTCGGCAATGGCGGAAGAGGGCGCGCCCAAACGCGGTGTCGTCCTGTTCGTGGGCGACGGCATGGGGGTCTCGACGGTCACGGCGGCGCGCATTCTCGATGGCCAGAACAAGGGGCTCGCCGGCGAGGAGAACCTGCGGAACCTGGCCGAGGAGTGGGTCGCGGGCGCCGAGGACCGACATTTCGTCTTCGATCAGAACGGCTTCGACGAACTTCCCGCGACGGGCCAGGTGCTCGGCCTGTTCGACCCGTCGCACATGGAGTTCGAGGCGGATCGCGAACACGACGCCGGCGGAGAACCCAGCCTTGCCGAGATGACGGCCTATGCCGTCCAGAACCTGAGTTCCGGCCCCGGGTTCTTTCTGGTCGTCGAGGGGGCCGCATCGACCACGCCCACCACGCCGGGAACGCCTACCGGGCGCTGGTGGATGCCATCGCCTTCTCCGAAGCGGTGGCGGTGGCCGTGGAGATGACCGATCCCGGCGAGACGCTTATCGTCGTGACCGCCGATCACAGCCACCCCCTGACCATCTCGGGCTATTCGACACGGGGCAATCCCATCCTGGGATACGCCGCCGGCGTGGACGGCGAACCGCTCACCGACAGCGCCGGTGTGGCCTACACGACGCTGGGCTACGCGAACGGCCCCGGGGCGCGGCGTCCCGAGTCCGAACTGGATCCCACCGATCCGAACTACCGGCAGCGCGCGACCCATCCGATGCTTGCGAAGACCCTGCCGGCGAAGACGTCCCGGCCTATGCCGCCGGACCCGCAGCGGACGGTGTGGGAGGTGTCATGGATCAGCATGAACTCCACGCCGTGATGCGCGCGGCCCTGTTCGGCGGGCCGTAGGACCGATTCGGATGGATGCTTTCGCGATTGGCGTGGAGAACGTGCTCCACGCTCTCGATGGCGTGCTGGGCAGTGCGGTCTACTTCCCCTACGTGCTGCTCGGTGTCGGTTGCTTCTTCACGATCTACCTCGGCTTCCCCCAGGTTCGCTACTTCAAGCGGGCGTGGGGCGTGCTGCTCGGCCACCACACGCGTCCCGATGCCGAAGGCGACACCTCGCACCTGCAGGCGCTCTCAACGGCGCTTTGGGGAACCGTCGGCACGGGCAACATCGGCGGGGTTGCCCTGGCGATCTTCCTGGGGGGGGGCCGTCGAATTCGACGCCTTCGACACGCAGTTCCTTGCCGGGACCTATGCCGACTCGGATCCCCAGGACGTCGCGGACCTCCACGCCTACCTGAATGGCGTCGAGGCCGACACCGTGACCCTCGACGGCGTTTCCTACGACTGCAGGTGGTGGAGCGGGCGACGGGTGCCTACGCGCTCACCGACGGCCGCCTCGAAGGCGGCGGGATCACCGTTCTGCACAAACGGTCGATCGCCGAGGACGTGCGGTTCCTCACCGGTTCCGGAACGCCGTTCAGCGGGGTCGTCGAAGTGGAGAACGGATCGCTGGCCACGCCCGGCATCACCCTCCATGGCAAGTCCCTGGTGCATTCGGTGCGGCTGACGTCGGAGGCGTTCAAACGGAGCTTCTTCGGGGAGTACGGCCAGTACGCGGTGACCGTCGGCCTGGTCCTGTTCGCCTTCAGCACGGCCATTGCGTGGTCCTACTACGGCGACCGGGCGATCACCTACCTGTTCGGCACCACCCGATGGGTGATGCCCTATCGTGCCGCGTACGTGCTGGCGTTCTTCCTCGCGACGATCCTGGACACGTCGCTGGTCTGGCTGGTGTCCGCAGTCACGCTGGCCTTGATGGCGCTGCCGAACCTGGTCGGCATCGTTCTGCTGTGCCGGGAGATGAAAGCCGCGGTCCGGGACTACTGGGAGGGTCAATAGCGCCCGGGACAGGTTTCGCAAAGGGCATAGAGATGTTGTGGGTCGTTGAGGGATCCGAGCTGGCCCAGCTCCCGAAGGAGAACCCCGCCGAGGGTCCGGTGGGGCCCGCCGGCGGTCGGTTCGAGTCCGATGCCGTCGAGGAACTGCCGCATCAGGATCTCCTGGGTGGACAACGGTTCTTCGACGTAGCGGATCTGGTACCGGTCGAGGTCGGCAAGGGCTGCGGCACTGGCGATCGCTTCGTCGAGATGGCCGAGTTGGTCCACTAGGCCGTGTTCCCGGGCATCTACGCCGAGCCAGACCCGGCCCTGGGCGATGGCTTCCACGTGCTCGGACGCAAGGCCGCGGCCTGCGGCGACGAGATCGACAAAGCGCCGATAGCCGTATTCGACATTCGACTGCAGGGCGCGGGCCATGGCGTCGCCGACGCCCCCGATGGGGTCGAGCGCCCCGACGAACGGGCCAGTGCCTACGCCGTCGCGGTTGACGCCGAGCTCGGCCAGGGTCTCCTCGAACGTGGGGACGATGGCGAAGATGCCGATCGATCCGGTCACGGTGGTCGGCGCCGCCCAGATCTCGTCCGCGGTGGCCGCGATCCAGTAGCCGCCCGATGCGGCGGTCCCGGCCATGGAGACCACCACCGGGATGCCCTGGTTCTGTATCCGGGCGACTTCGGCCCGAATCTGTTCGGAGGCGAAGGCGCTGCCACCGCCGGAGTCGATTCGGAGCACGACCGCACCGACCTGGGGATCGTCCCGCAGGTCGGCCAGGAGTCTGGCCACGGTGTCGGCCCCGATGAATCCACGCGGGGCATCGCCCATGACGATTGTTCCGGTCAAGGGGACCACGGCGACCGAGGTGCCGAACAGGGGCGGCAGGTAGGGGTCCACGTAGCCACCGAGGGTCACGTGGGCGAAGGAGTTTTCGCCGGCGGTCAGTTCGTTCAAGCGTTTCGACAAGGCTTCGGAGTCCAGCAACTGGTCGACCAGCCCGTAGTCCAAGGCCAGGCGGGCGGTGTCGCCGCCTGTATCGCGCAGCAAATCGTCGTATTGGTCGGCGTAGGCAACCAGCCTTGCGGCTTCGAGACCGCGGTTCGCGGCGACGCGTTCTGCGAAACTGCTCCACAGGCGATCGACCATGGCCCGGTTTGCCTGTCGGGCGGCCTCCGACATTCCGGTGCTCGTATACGGCTCGACGAAGGACTTGTAGGTGCCCACGCGGAAGACGTGAATGTTGACCTTGAGCTTGTCCAGGAGGCCGCCGTAGTAGTTCCGGTAGGTGCCGTAGCCGGTGAGCGCGACCTCGCCCAAGGGGTGCATCACCACTTCGTCGGCGAAACTAGCGAGATAGTATTGGTCGCGGTTGTAGAAGTCGCTCTTGGCGAGGATCGTCTTGCCGCCGCCGCGGAAAGCCTCCAGGGCGTTGCCGATCACTTCCAGTTGGGCAGGTGCCACGTAGCCAAGCGGCGATGTGTCGAGAACCAGGGCGTCGACGCGATCGTCGCCCCGGGCCTTGTCGATGGCGGAGAGGATGTCCCTAAGCGGCGTCTCCCGGAATGATGCGCCCGTCAGCAGCGCCAGGGGATCCTGGCCACCCGCCTGCTCGACGATCGCGCCATCGGCTTCGAGCAGCAGGGCTGATCCTTGGGAAACCTCGACGCGGCCCGTACCCGACACGAACACCATGACCACGAGCACGACAATCAGGACGACCAGCAGGTTGGCGAGGGTGACCCGCGCAAAGGCAAAGGCCCGGGAGATGCCGGAGAACACCTTGCCGAGGACGCTCGCGATGGACATGGGGACTCACCCAGAACTTGCCGACTTGCCGGCATTGTCGTTGGCGCGAGCGCTTGAGCGCAACCGGTGCCTATGTTCAAGTAAGGGGCTCCGGAAGATCGGTCCGACGGGCGTGGTCAAGAAAAACATGAGGTTGCAGGGCGTTCTTAGATGATCCGGCGACTATGGTCGTATCAGGCGTTGGCGACCGCCGTCAATGCGGAGAGCGCGGAAGGACCGGATGTCTTTGGAGTCGGCATCGACTCGCGGCTAACCGAACCCGGCGACTTGTTCGTGGCTCTTGCCGGCGACCCGGGGCCCCGTTTCCAGGCGAGCGCGCGTTCCGACCGTGACGGTCACGACTTTGCGAGGGACGCGGTCGATAAGGGTGCCGTGGCGGTCCTTGCGCACCGCAAGGGCGATTACGGGGCGCCGACCCTAATGGTGGAGGACACCCTGGACGGTCTGTGGGACATCGGCCGCGCGGCGCGGCGACGTCTCGACGGACCGGCGATCGCGGTCACGGGCAGCAGTGGCAAGACCACGTTCAAGTCGTTCGCCGCCACCGCCCTCGGTGCGTTCGCGACGTCGGGCAGCCTGAACAACCACATTGGCGTGCCGTTGTCGTTGGCCAGAACGCCGCGAGACGCGGATGCGGCGGTGCTGGAGATCGGTACGAACCACCCCGGCGAGATCGAGCCGCTTGCCCGTCTTGTGCGACCGGACATCGCCGTGCTGCTGAACGTGCATCCCGCCCACATCGAGAACTTCGGCACGCTGGAGGCGATTCGTCGCGAGAAGGTCTCGATTGCCAAGGGCCTGCGCCCGGGCGGCGTATTCGTCCATCCCTGCGCCATCCCGCCGGACCACGATGGACGTTGCATCACTTTCGGAACCGAATCCAAGGCCGACGTTCGGCTCGTGGAGGTCGAGGAGGATATTGCCGTGATCGACTCGCCGACCGGGCGGGTGCGTGTGCCGGTACCGGGCGGCGGCACGCACCGCGCGATGTCGGTCTGCGCGGCGGCGGCCCTTCTCGTCGCTCTCGACGTGCCGCTCAAGCTATTGGAACGGCTTCGGCGACTGGGCGTCCCGCGCGGTCGCGGAACCCGCGTCGAGGCGGCCGGGGTGACGATCATCGACGAGAGCTACAACGCGAACCCGGTAAGCATGACCGCGACACTCGAAGCCTTCTCCGGCGAGCCGCCACGCCGGTTCGCCATTCTCGGCGACATGCGGGAACTGGGCCCGGACGCGGGGCTCTACCACGCGGAACTTGCTCGGCACTGCGACGGCTTGGACGGCGTCTTCTGCGTGGGTGACGCCATCAAGGCGCTCTACGAAGCCTTGCCGCCGGGAATACGGTGCGGCGCGAGCGACCGTGCCGACGCGGCGTTCGCGACGTACTGCGCACAACGCCTGCAACCCGGGGACCGGGTGCTCGTCAAGGGATCGAACGCGGTGTTCTGGACCAACGACTTCGTTGCGACGCTCGTGCGGGAACTGGAACGCGGATCCAAGGATCGGCGCTAGTCGCGTCGGAACAACGGGGTCGAGTATGATCCTTTGCTTACTCTTGCGCATGGCTGGCGTGTAATCGACATGATCGTTGACGCTCAGGGGAGGCGGTTCCGCAACCTGCGGGTCAGTTTGACTGCGGCGTGCAACTACGCCTGTACCTACTGCGTACCCGACGGAAAGCGCCTCCAAGCCGCGGTGGCGGAGTTGGGCGCCGCCGAGTTGCTGCGCGCGGTGCGACTCCTGGTGGAATCCGCCGGCATCGACAAGCTCCGCATCACCGGGGGAGAACCCCTTTTGGCGCCGAAGTTCGACGAGTTCCTGCCGGCCGTCATGAAACTGCCCTTGAAGGACGTCTCGGTGACGACGAACGGCCAGTTCCTGCCGAAGAAGGCGGAAGTGATCGTCGAGGCCGGCTTGAAGCGCATCAACGTGAGCCTCGACACCTTGAACGCACTGCGCTTTCGCAGCATCGCGAAAAGCGGTGATTTGGCCACGGTCCTCGACGGTATCAACCGAATGCTCACCGCCGGGCTCCGGGTGAAGGTGAATATGGTGCCGATGAAGTCGGCGAACGTGGACCAGATCCTGCCGATGCTGGACTACTGTCTCGAGCGGGGCATCGAGCTGCGGTTCATCGAACTGATGAACATGGGCCACTTGAAGTACAGCGCCACCTACCAGCGCGACTTCTTCGGCATGGACGACATCCTCGCGCTCATCGGCCGGCGATACGAGTTCGCGCGCACGGATGCAGCCTACGACTCCACTTCAGTGCGCTACGAGATCCCCGGAAAAGGCGTGTTCGGGATCATCGCCAACGAGTCGGAGCCCTTCTGCGCGTCCTGCACCCGGCTGCGTCTGTCCTCCAACGGCTATCTCTACGGCTGCCTGTCGAGTACCAAGCGACACCCAATCGCGGATCTACTTCAACTACCCGACGACCAGGCGAAAACGCTCCTTCAGACGCGTTTGATGGGTGCCCTGGGGGACAAGCAAACGCTGCAGTTCAAGGGCGAAGTGACGGTCATGAAGTTCATCGGCGGCTAGCCAGCCCGGTCACGTGCCGACGAGCACGCTACAAACACTTCTCGACGCCGCTCGGCAACGCAGGCTGCCTCCCGTAGAGAGTTGGAATCCGTCGCGCGAGGGCGAGATCGACATCCGCATCGCAGCCAACGGTAACTGGTACCACGAGGGTGGATTGATCCGCCGCTTCGCCATCGCCAAGCTCTTCTCGACCATTCTGCGTGTGGAGGATGGCCACCACTACTTGGTCACGCCCGTAGAAAAGCTCAAGATCCGCGTCGACGACGCGCCGTTCGTGGCGACCGACATGGAAACCGACGGCGAAGGCAGGCAGCGCCGGATCCTGTTCACGACCAACGTCGGCGATGTGGTATTGGCGGATTCCGAACATCCCATAGTGGTCGAGGATCACGACGGGGAGCCGCGTCCGTACGTGGCGGTCCGCCGGGACCTGCGTGCCTTGATTGCCCGAAGCGTCTTCTATCGTCTGGCCGATCTGGCATCGGAAACCCCCCAAGGGGAGTTCGCCGTCTGGAGCAGCGGCCGGCGTTTCGTGCTGGGCAACCGCGCGTAACCGTTTGTAACCGAGCGCCAATTGCGGCGAACAAACGGCTGGTATGTGTTCGGGATCCGGTCAACGGGATGCGCGCATGGTCCATGCGATGTGGCAAATGGTAGAGGCATCAGGCGTTCATTCGGTCCCTGGGCTCCAGGTACATCGATGGCGTCGCTCGGTCGTGTGGCTCGTTGCCGCTGCCATGTTGGGCGGCGGCTGCACCACCGTGGTGGCCGTTGTTCGGACCCGGCCCGCGCGATCATTCTTTGGGGGTTGCTGTCGTTGGCCGGCTGCACAAGTACGCAGAAATTCGAGGAGCCCCCGTCGCTCCTGCAGGACGCCATTCGCAACGGAGAACTCGTGGTGCCGGGTCAGCGCGTGTCCGTCGTCACTACAAGCCGCGGCCAGTTGGAGTTCCGGGTTACCGAACTAGCCCGGATATCTCACCAGTGGCCGCGATGATCGCCGAGGATTTTGGTTCCGT
>JAPOYW010000443.1 GCA_026706425.1 Gammaproteobacteria bacterium | reverse complement strand
GCCCTGCATCGGCGCGTGGATGGCGGCCCGCTCGGCGGCCTGTCGGCGCATTCGGTTGCGGTCGTTGATCTCGGGCAGGTAGAGGCGCCGACCGAAGTGGGTCTCCACGAAGCCGTCGTCGCCGGCTTGTGCCCGGGTTCGTTCCATGAACACGTGGACCTGCGGATACCGCTGGAAGTAGCGAGTGATGTACTCCTCGGCGACGTGACGCGTCACCCCAAGCTGTTGGCCCAAGCCGAACGCCGACATGCCGTAGATCAGGCCGAAGTTGATGGCCTTGGCGCTGCGCCGCTGATCGTCGGAGACCTCGTCCAATGCGCAGCCGAACACCTCCGCGGCCGTCGCCCTGTGGATGTCGTCGCCGGTCTCGAAAGCACCTAGCAGACCCGCGTCCCCCGACAGGTGGGCCATGATCCGCAGCTCGATCTGCGAGTAGTCCGCCGCAACGAGCTTCTTGCCCGGCGGTGCCACGAAGGCCTGGCGAATGCGGCGACCTTCGGCGGTTCGGATGGGGATGTTCTGCAGGTTGGGGTCTGCGGACGACAACCGGCCCGTGGCGGCAACGGCCTGGTTGTAGGAGGTGTGAATGCGCCCGGTGCCCTGGTTGATCTCGTGGGGAAGCGAGTCGGTGTAGGTGGACTTCAGCTTGGAGAGCGATCGGTGCTCGAGGATGATGCCGGGCAGTTCGTAACCCCGCGAAGCGAGTTCCTGGAGCACCGGCTCCGCGGTCGAGCGTTGTCCCTTCTGGGTCTTGCGCAGCGCGGGCATCTCGAGCTTGTCGTAGAGGATCTCCTGGAGTTGCTTCGGGGAACCGAGATTGAACGCCTCACCGCCTGCGTCGAACGCCCGTTGTGCGAGTCCCTCCATGCCCTCGGCCAATTCGCGGCTCTGCTCGGCGAGCAGTCCTGCATCCACCAACGCCCCCCGGCGTTCCATCCGCGACAACACCCCCAAGAGCGGCCGGTCGATCTCGTCGTAGACCTCGGCCAAACGCCCCGTCGAGTCGAGCCCCGGACGCAGCGTCTCGTGCAGCCGGGTCGCGAGATCGATGCGGGTCGCCGCGTAGTCGCCCGCTTCCTGGACGTCGATCTGGTTCATCGGGCGCTGTTTGGCGCCCTTGCCCGCCAGGACTTCGAAGGACGGCGCTTCCCACCCGAGGTATTTCTTCGCGACATCCTCCAGGGCATGTCGGCGGGCACCGACGCTGTCGAGAACATAGGATTCCAGCATCGTGTCGTTGGCGGCCCCCGCGAGTTCGACACCGAAACGTGCCAGGATGTTGCTGGCGTGCTTCAGGTCCTGGCCGGTCTTGGCCACCGCCGCATCCTCGAGGACGGGTCCGGCGGCGTCCAGGAAGTCACTCCAACCGAGCTGGGCGGGCACCCCAAGGTAGTCGTGCCCGACCGGAACGTAGGCCGCTTCTCCCGATTCGACGCCGAGCGCCACCCCCACTGGCTCGCTGTCCATGAATCGTCCCGACGTGGTCTCCACGGCGAGCGTCAGTTTGGCCGCCCCGCGTGCCCGGGCAAGCAGTGCGTCGAGGTCGGTCCGATTCTGAACGATTGCCGTCTTCAGCGATTGCGTTGGCGCGGGTTCGGATACGACCCCGCCGAGTTCCTCGAGCCAGGGTTTGAACTCGTAGCGCTCGTAGTATTCGCGCAGCCTGTCTTCGTCCGGTGGGCGCGGTCTTAGTTCGGCAATGCCCACGCCCAATTCCACGTTGCACCGGATCGTTGCCAGTTCCCGGCACATCGGCAGCATCGCCACGCTGCCGCGCAGGTTGTCGCCGATCTTGCCCTTGATCTCGTCGGAGTGAGTGATCACTTCTTCCAGGGAGCCATACATGCCGAGCCATTTCGCGGCTGTCTTCGGCCCCACCTTGGGTACGCCCGGGATGTTGTCGGCGCTGTCGCCCATCAGCGCCAGGTAGTCCACGATCAGTTCCGGCGGTACGCCGTACTGCTCGATGACGCCGTCGCGGTCGAGTGCGACATCGGACATGGTGTTGACCAGCGTGACATGCTCGGAAACGAGCTGGGCCATGTCCTTGTCGCCGGTGGAGATGATCGTGCGCCGGCCGGTGCGGGTAGCCTCGGCGGCCAGCGTGCCGATGACGTCGTCGGCCTCCACGTCCGGAACCCGCAGCAACGGCATGCCCATCGCCTCGATGATCTCGACTATCGGCTGGATCTGAACGCGAAGGTCGTCGGCCATGGGCGGCCGGTGCGCCTTGTACTCGGGATACAGCTCGTTCCGGAACGTCTTGCCGCCGACGTCGAAGACCACCGCGACCGGACTGTCCTCGTAGTCGTTGGCGAGCTTCTTGAGCATGCCGATCACGCCTCGAATGGCGCCGGTGGGGAATCCGTTCAGCGTGCGCAGGTCGGGCAGGGCATAGAACGCGCGGAACAGGTAGGAGGAGCCGTCGACGAGCAGTAACGGTTTGTCGGCAGCCATGCTAGATTCCCTCCGCATCGACACTAGCACAACCGCCTTCGAGCCGTGCCTTTCCAAGAACGTCGTCCATCGTATCTAGCCTCACCCGCGCGTGCGACCGGTGTGCTTCTGGCTCTTCTCGCAGTTGGAGATATCGGTGAGGAGCAAGCCGAAACCCCGAAAGGCGCGCCCCCGCGTGGCGCGGCGCAATCCGAGACCACGGACACGAAAGAGACTGCGTCGAAGGACGCCGCGACCGAACGAACCGCACGATCGAGCATCCGTCCGACGGAACCGCCGCCCGCCGTGTCGCTTCAAGAAGCGCGGGGCCCGGACGTGACCTTGATCGCAGGCGAGGAACGCACCGTCTACGAATATCGCCAGAACGGCAAGCTGCGCATGATCAAGGTCGTGCCGAAGGTCGGTAAGCCGTATTTCCTAGCGCCGAGGGATCCGACAACCGGCTTTGGGGATCTCGAGCAGGCGGATACCCTGGTCCCGCGTTGGGTCTTGATCGAGTTCTAGAGTGCTCCTCCCGCTACGCAACTTGGCCAAGTTGGCAGCGTTTCTGCCACTGCTCGCAGCAGGTGCCGACGACGCCACCCGGAAGCCCCCCGATCGCTGGGCGGTCGTCCATGCCTACATCGATGCGAACGATGCCCACCGGAAGCAACAGATGGAGATCTTCCGCGCCGAGATCGGCGAGGAGGAGAAGGAACGTCGCCGTCAGGAACTCGGGCCGGCCCCCGACGAGACCGCCGCAGTCGCTGCGGCAACCGCGATCATCGAGTCGGGCGGGGAGCACACCCTCGACGCCGTGGACTTCCTCCTGAACCGGCCGATGCGCTCCATTTCCGAAACGGCCCTGGCGACTGCCCTCAATGCGCTTGCTGCGCATATCGGCCCCAACTGGTCGCTGGTCGAGGACTATCGCGCATCGGAAGGAGCGATCATGGCTGCGTTCGGGGCGACCCGGCTCGACGACACGACCGAAGCAGAGAAGCAGCGCCTCCGGGAACTCATCGACCGGGGCCCGGAGCCGAGGACCGTTGATGCCGTCGCTGCCGCACTTGCAGTCGTTGACACAGGGGGTATGCGGGCACTCGAAGCGGCCGAATTCCTCATCGAGCAAACCACTGACCTGCGTCCGACCGGCGCAATGGTCTTCTCGCGGTGGCTGAGGATCAGCGCCCAATCGGGCGAGGCGGCCCTGATCGAGCTTGTCGGTCCGAATTGGGAGGTGATCGGCGACTACCTCGAACAATCGGAGGCCTGGGAGATCGCCGAGCGCGATATCCGAGACGCCGACCCAGACGAAAAAGAGCAGTCGATCCGGCTCGGGGAGTTGGGCGACCGGCCTACGCCGAGTCGCGCCAGCGCCGCCGCAATTGCCATACTCGACCTCGAAGGCGACCACGAGAAGACCCGCCGGGCCGCGGAGTTCCTGCTCGACAATCCAACCCGGGGCGGTGCCGTCCGGGCCCTCAAAGGTGCCCAAGCACTGGCCGCCCACTTTCCCGACTACGACAAGTGGCCGTTGCGGTTGAAGCAAGTGAACGACATTTCAAACGTGCATCAGCCCGCGAAGGCGTTCATCAACGACCTTGCGGACAGTCTCGAGGATCCCATCGCCCGCGCCACGGCGCGGTACTTCGCGGCCAGTCACCGGATCCAGTCGGCGAACCTGCAGTCTCTTCCAGATGCCGAGCGCACCGCGCATGAAGAGCAAGCCCTGGCATTGGCCACGGGCTTGAGCGCTGGCATTGCGAACGAGGCGTTCATCCTCAACCGGCAGGACACCGACGGCACGGAGCGCCCGATGACGTTCGCCGACGCCGAAAGCGAGCTGCTCTACAGCCTGCAGTCGACGACGGTCGGAGGCTTCGTGTCCGACGTGACAGCCTCGCGTCTGGACGGGACACCGGACGGCCTGTCCAACTACGCTGGGCAAGTCGTCCTCGTCGATTTCTGGGCGACATGGTGCGGACCCTGCATCGCGGCGTTTCCGAAGCTACGCGAGATGACAGCCGAACTGCCCGAAGAACACTTCCAGATCATCGGCATCAACGTTGACGCGGAACTTGAAACCGCCCAAGGCTATCTCGACGACAACCCCCTGCCCTGGGTCGTCTGGCACGTCGGCGACGAGAGCGAAATCGTCCGCAAATGGCGTGTGACGGGCTTTCCTACGTATGTCCTGATCGGACCCGAGGGCAGGATTCTCGCCAGGAACGCGGGCACCTTCGACGAGGACTTCAGAACCATCATCGAACAAGCCGTGAGCGAACTCATCGAGCCCGCAGCAGCAACACCATGAAGTAGGCCATTTCGTCGAGCAGGACCTCGACGCACGTGAAGCCGTTGTCCTCGGCGATGGCGACGAACTCGTCCGGCGCGTACTTGTAGGAGTTCTCCGTGTGCAACCGTTCGCCCTTGGCGAAGGGGATCTCCGTTCCGGCCACTGTGACCCGCTGGTCGCGTTCCGAAACGAGGTACATCTCGATGCGGCCCGCCTGCTCGTTGTAGACGGCCAGATGGCGGAACCCGTCGAGATCGAAATCGGCGCCGACCGCGTTGTTGATGTTCGCCAAAAGGTTCTTGTTGAACTGTTCGGTGATGCCGCCCTCATCGGTGTAGGCGCGATCAAGGACATCGCGATCCTTCTTGGCGTCCACGCCGACGACCAGCCAGCCGCCCGCCTCCACGACTTGAGCCACGCCACGCAAAAACCCGCCCGCGGCAACCGGTTCGAAGTTGCCGATGCTTGAACCCGGAAAGAACCCCAGGCGCGGCAAGGCGGCCGCCGGGGGCGGCAATTCGAACGGCGTCGTGTAGTCCGCGCAGGTGGGATAGACCGCGAGGCCCGGGTAGCCGCCGGAGATCGCCCTCGCCGACTGTTCGAGATGGTCCCGGGAGATGTCCACCGGAACATAGGCCGCCGGCCGGCACGCCTCGATCAGGAGGCGTGACTTCACGCTGCTGCCGCTGCCGTACTCGACAAGGCAGGCCCCGGTGCCCACCCGCCGGGCGATCAGTTCCCGGTTGTCGCGCAGGATTGCGGTCTCGATGCGCGTCAGGTAGTAGCCCGGCAGTCGGGTGATGACGTCGAAGAGTCGCGAACCCCGGGCATCGTAGAAATACTTGGGCGGAATCGACTTGGCCGGGAGCGATAAGCCGTGCAGAACCTCGGCGGCCATGTCGGGAAGCGCGGGTTTCAGGTCGTAGAATTCATACCGGGGAGTCGCTTCCCCGTTGTGGGCGAACGGGTCGATGGGTCAGCTCCGCTTCCTGGCAAGCCGTACGCCGGCGAACTGCCAACGGTCCGGCGGGTAGAAGAAATTCCGATAGGTGGCGCGCACATGGGCCAACGGCGTCGCGCAGGATCCCCCGCGCAGCACCATTTGCCCGGACATGAACTTGCCGTTGTACTCGCCGAGCGTGCCGCCTAGGGGCTCGAACCCGGGATACGGGACGTAGGCGCTCGACGTCCACTCCCAGCAGTCGCCGAACAGTTGACCCATGCCGTCGCCTCCAACCGGCTTCGGATGCGGCACCCGCGTGCCGTCTGCGAAGTTCCCGGCAACGGCGTGCGGGGCGGCCGCGAACTCCCATTCCAACTCCGTTGGAAGCCGCGCACCGGCCCAACGCGCATAGGCATCCGCCTCGTAGTGGCTCACATGGGTAACGGGAGCGTTCGGCATCAACTCTCGCTCGCCGTCGAGGCGGTACTCCAGCCAGCAGCCGTCCATACTGCGCCAATACATGGGCGCGGCGACCGCCCGTTCCTGTCGCCAGCGCCAGCCATCCGACAGCCACAGGGTCGGCTCGCCGTAGCCGCCGTCGGCAATGAACTCGGCGAATTCGGCGTTTGTGACCAGGCGGTTGCCCAGCGCGAAGTCGTCGATCCACGCGCGGTGCCGCGGGCACTCGTTGTCGAATACGAAACCGTCGCCATCCAGCGCGCCGATCCGGGCGATTCGCCCCGCAAACTCCGTGAACGCGAGTGTCCCGCACGACGCCGTCGACTCATCATCACACCCTCCGGCATAGGCGGGCTTGAGCGGGTTGAGGCCGAGATTGGCCTTGATGTCCGTGACCATCAGCTCCTGGTGCTGCTGTTCGTGGTGAAGCCCCAAGGTGATGCGGTCCGCGACATCGGCGTCATCCCGACCGAGCAGACCACGCATCGCGGCGTCCACGTGGTCGCGGTAGTCGAGGACCTCCGTGACCGTGGGCCGGGACAGCCGCCCGCGCTCCGGACGCGGGAACTGCTGCCCGATGCCGTCGTAGTACGAGTTGAACAGGTATTCGAAATCCGCGTGGAACGGGCGGTAGTCGGGCACGTAGGCCTTCAGTAGGAACGTCTCGAAGAACCAGGTCGTGTGCGCCAGGTGCCACTTCGGCGGGCTGGCTTCGACGATGGGTTGAACGCCGTAGTCCTCCACGGCGAGCGGCTCGCAGATGGCTAGCGAACGTTGGCGCACCTCTCCGTAGCGCGCAACGGTCTCCTCACGCGGAGCGGGCTCGGCACGTCTTGCCGCATTCGCGTTCAAGGGACCGGCCGCGGCCCGGCCGGATTTCGAACAAGGGTGCCCGTCAACGGTGCAGCCCGCGTGTCGTGTCGGTGGCTTGGTCACCTGACGCCCCCTTCGCCAAGCCTGCCAGCATAGGAAAGCCGTGCTCGCAATGTCAAAAAGAGGTGGCCTTCCCTTGATCCCCTGTTAACGGTGCGGCAGTAGGGGATTTGTCAGGTTGAAGGGTCTTTTGTTACGGAAGAGACGGTCCCGGGGCTGCGCCGCCGCTGCCGGGGCGGCAGAAACGGTCGTGGACAGGTCTTCGGC